>NZ_JACJOQ010000625.1:0-6478 GCF_014695635.1 Coleofasciculus sp. FACHB-712
TAGATATCGTTGCATCTTCTCAAGGTTGCAAGGTGTGCCAATTTGAAAGTAACGCGATTTGCGGATAGCAACACGGCGAAAGCGATCGCACTCTTCCCCTCTTTCTTCCTACGCCCCCATCCCCGAATATTGTTTCAATCCCCGCCGCCACATCCAACGATTCCAGACAAAAAACAGCAAACACCAACCGAACATTGCCAACAAACCCCGCCCTAAATCCACTGGCAACCCTACCAACAAGGCCGCCGGGAAATGCACCAGATAGGGAAATGGCGTCCACAGCACCACCTCACGCACCGCTGGCGGAAAAACTTCTAGGGGTGCCACAACGCCAGAAAGAAACAGATACAGCAGAAACCAGAATTGTTCGATGGCGCTAGCGCGTTCCGTCCAAAAAGCGAACAGAGCAAACGTGTATTGGATGAGAAAGCGGAGAGTGAAGGCGATCGCTAACACCCCGAAAAATAATAAAATTGTCCCCACACTCGGCAACCAAAGAGCCTTCGGGTAGAGAGTGAAAAACAAGATTATCAACCCCGCAATGAACGGTAAACGGGCAAGGCGTTCGGAAAGATGAGAAGCGACATGATGCCACACCGGGTCTAAGGGTTGCAGCAGTCGAGAAGACAACGTCCCTTGTACCACCTGCTTCTCAAATTCCCAAATCACCCAAACAACCGTAAACTGCCTAACCAGAAAAGCTGCAATGAAATAGCGGGCAAAATCTACTGGCGACAGTCCAAATTGTCCACCTTGCGATGCTGCTTCCATCCAAATCCCCATCAAGATGAAGGGCACAGAACCTGATAACGCCCACAAAAATAACTCTGCCCGATACTCCACCATATGAGCGTAATAAGCTATCAGCAAAGTTTTGGCTGTTCTAATTGCTGAACTCATACAACGACTCCCGCCCGAAACACCTGACCGATGACTTCTTCAATCGGCGGGTCAGTCACCGCCAAATCCAATACATCCATTTCTGCCAAAATTTTAGCGACTGTGCGTGTCAGTGCCTCCCGCCGCACCAGCAATCGCACTACTTGACCTTCTACCGCTTTGATTTCACCATAAGACTTTAAAGATGCCAAACTTCCCCTTTCTACATCATCTTTCGGTAGCGGATGCGCCAACTCTACTTTCACCTCGCGGTAGGGGGCAAAGCGGTCTAGGAGTCCATCCAAACTACCATCATAAATTAGCTGACCTTGATGAATCAGTAGCACCCGCTGACACAAAGCCGTGATATCTGCCATGTAGTGGCTGGTTAAGAGAATCGTCGCTCCATAGAGCTGATTGTACTCCCGCAAAAATTCCCGCACCCCCACCTGAGCATTGATATCCAGCCCCAGCGTCGGCTCATCCAAAAACAGTACCTTGGGCTGGTGGAGGAGAGCGGCTAGCAACTCAGCCTTCATTCGTTCCCCTAAAGAAAGCTTCCGCACCGGCTGATTTAGCTTGCCTTGCAGTGAAAGCATCTCCGTCAGTTCCCCCACCATGCGCCGAAACTCTTTGTCGGAGATGTTATAAACAGCGGCGTTTATCCTCAGCGAGTCCATCGCTGGCAAGTCCCAGAGCAACTGCTGCTTTTGCCCCATCACCAGCGTAATTTGTTTCAAAAAGGACGCCTGTCGCTGGAAAGGTACCTGTCCCGCCACTCTTACATTCCCTGCGGAGGGATGGATTAACCCCGTGAGCATCTTCAGAGTCGTCGTTTTTCCCGCGCCATTGGCACCTAAAAACCCCACGACTTCCCCCGGTTCAATCTCGAAGGAGACATCTTGAACCGCCTTTACCTCGCGGTAGGTGCGGCGCAGAAAGTGCTGTAATGTCCCCTTAAGTCCGGGTTCTTTGACCGCCACTGGGTAGACTTTGCTCAGTTTCTCAGCCGAGACAATAGGCATTGCAATTAGCTTTTTCTATAAATCTAACTTGATACTCTAAAAAGCGGCTGGATGTCCCTATCCAATGGCAAGACTTAAACAGGTATCCTAGATTACTCTCGATTCCAGACCGAGCTTTTCCAATCTCAAGGTATTTACGTTTTTGTCTATCTACGCCATAAACTGCAATGGGCAGTTTGCCGATGGCTGGGGGTTTCAGATGGATGATATCAACGAAATAGGGCAGAGGTATCCCCTGCCCTAGATAGCGCCGCCTCTCGTTAACTTACGGACTATGCATAAACTCGACCGTTGAGATAATAGTCTCGCGTACCCTTGGCGTTGATAGCTTCTCCCAACCGATTTAAAGCATGGACGTAAGCTGCTGTTCGCATCGAAATCGCTAGTTCCTGAGATATCGACCAAATTTTCTCAGTTTCTTCGACCATTTTTTCCATTAAGCGTTGATTGACTTCTTTGAGCGTCCAATAAAGTCCGCTACGATTTTGTACCCATTCAAAGTAGCTGACTGTAACGCCGCCCGCATTGACTAAAATATCGGGAAAGACGTAAATTCCCCGTTCTTCCAAAATTCTGTCAGCGGCTGAACTAACCGGGCCGTTAGCAACTTCAAAGATATATTTTGCTTTGATACCCTTGACATTCGCCTCATTAATTTGATTTTCTAAGGCGGCGGGAATCAAGACATCCACATCTAAAGCTAAAAGTTCCTCGTTGCTGATGACTTCGTGTTCATCCATGTGGCAAACGGTGTCTTGGCAGTAGAGGGCTTTAATACCTTTGCTGGAGACTTTATATTGCCGAATACTGGGAATATCTAAACCTTTTTTGGAATAGACACCACCTTGGGAATCGCTAACCGCAACAACTTTATATCCGGCTTTGTAGAGTAATTCTGCTATCTCTGCACCAGCATTCCCAAATCCTTGAACAGCTACGGTTGTCTCTTGAGGGAGTCGATCGACTTTGCTCATGATGCTTTCAATCACAAACAAAGCACCCATAGCGGTAGCAGTATCTCTGCCTAAACTACCCCCCATTGTTAACGGTTTGCCGGTGACAACGGCTGGAGTAATTTGACGGCGGATGATACTGTATTGATCCATCATCCAACCCATAATCATGGGATTCGTGTAAACGTCAGGTGCTGGAATATCTACGTCAGGGCCAATAAAGTCTGCGATCGCATCCACATAACCCCGACTCAGCCTTTCTAACTCCATTTTCGAGAGTTCTTTCGGATTCAGGGTTATTCCCCCTTTTGCACCACCAAACGGTAAATTTAATACCGCACACTTAAAAGTCATCCAAAAGGCTAAGGATTGCACTTCATCCATTGAAACATTGGGGTGATAGCGTACCCCTCCTTTAGTCGGGCCTCTGGTATCATCGTAACGGACACGATAGCCCTGAAAAATCCTCAAAGTGCCGTTATCCATCCGGACAGGAATTGAAACGGCTAAGCTGGCTTTTGGATATTTTAAGTGTTCGGCTGCATCGTCGGAAATAGAAACAAATTTTAGGGCTTGTTCTAATCTTTGGCTAGCATCAGCAAATAATGAGTCTGACATCCCACGATTCCTCCTGTTGCACGATCAAGCTGGTATGCAAATACAAATTTCACTTTAAGAAAAGCAGAATGGTGCAAATTAAGCTAATTCTTGAGGATTGGAAGTGAAAAAGTTAACTGGTATGCAGCATAACCAATTACCCATTACAAACCCTACAAGTAATGTTTAATTACACCACCTGTTTCAGTAGATTCTCGCAATAGAAAACGATTGCTTTGGCTAGGGTTCTTAATTAAGTAGGCAAAAACCGAACCCTCTCTAAACCTATTTTTCAATAGGGAATTTTGCGAGTTGCTCATCGTCGAGTTTCTCAGCAAAGTGAGGATTTTTTGTTTATTTTTACCGACTTAATAAGTGTGCGCGTCGCACGTATTGCAATTAATTTTCTTTCTTGGAAGACGCTTAACTTTCCCTACCAACATTAAAACACAAAAAAAACTGTATTATATGTAACATTTTAAGAATAAGCGACACAATTCCGGTTTAAGTGGAGTTTGGGACAGCGGATGAGGGGGGATGACCCATCAGCGCGATCGCTGTTTATGAAATATCTTGGAAATTAGTGGCAAGCTCTCTAAAGCAGTGTGAAACTGTAAACAGAGGAAATAATTCTCGTCTGCCCTGATGTCAAGCAATCAGTTCTTGTGTCGGCTGAATTCTTATGATTGAAATCTTAGCCGCACTCTCTGCATCTGCGGCGGCAGGAATGAGAGTAGCTCTTCCCTTGCTGGTAATTGGTCTATTGCATAGTACCAATCTCTGGTCAAGCGTGCCCCTACTGTCGCGCTTTCCTCCTCCTGTCGTTTTAGGAGTGCTAACCAGCTGGTCGTTATTTGAGCTGTTCGCCTCGAAAAAGCTGTTGGGTCAGCGCGTACTGCAACTGATCCAGCTACTTTTCAGCCCAATTGTCGGAGCGATTATGGGCGTTGCCGTTGCCCAAATTGCTGGCGCTTCCACTGGCCTTCTCTGGATAGTTGCTGTGGTGGGCAGCTTATTAGCGTTCGTCCTCCAGCTAGTTCAGGTCGGCTGGTTCTACCGCTTGCGGCGTCTACCGCTGTGGGTCGTCTTTTTGCAAGATGTTCTGTGCGTTGTCTTGGTGGTCTTCGCCTTCGATGCGCCCAAGCATGGAGGACTCATCGCCTTACTTTTGTTGTGGCTGGCTATTCGCAGCTCTAAGGAATGGTATCGCTGGTATCGAGGACAAAAACGCTCTAGGGGACACTATCAGCAACCCGACTAAAGGAAAGCAAAAGTAAAAAGGCAAAAGAAAGGATTGTTTGTTTTTAGTTTGGCTTTTTTACTTTTTTGTTTTATTTTTAGTTTTTACATTAGTCCGACAAAGTGTAGAGGGCCGCGACCGCTAATTAACTCGATTACTAAGGCAAGAAAGCCAAGCATTGCCAGCCGTCCGTTCCAGACTTCTGCTGCTGTGGTCATGCCCCACTCCCAGCGCTCTTGGGGATACATTTTGACTTTCTTTTTGAGCTGTGTGACTTGGGATAGCTTCAAGCTGGGGGCGTCGAGAGCATCAATCACCAAAGTCGCCATTGCTTCAATAAAGCGGGGATGAGTATCTAATGCTGGCACGCGGCGGAAGTCGTGGATGCCAGATTCTTCTGCCAGTTCGCGGTACTCGATGTCAATTTCTTGTAAGGTTTCAATATGCTCGGAGACGAAGCTAATCGGTACAACTAACAAGTGTTCGACTCCCTTGGCTCCCAGTTCTTTTAGGGCGTCTTCGGTATAGGGTTTAAGCCACTCGACTGGCCCGACTCGACTTTGATAAGCCAAGGTGTGGGAATTGGGTCGATTGAGGGTCTGCATAATTAGAGCGGTGCAGTCCTCAATTTCTCTTTGATAGGGATCTCCGGCTTCTTCAACGTAGCTGACAGGAACACCGTGGGCGCTAAAAAAGAGATGAACTTGGTCGGGATTGGGAAATTGGTCCAGTTCTTGGGTAATCAACTCAGCCATTGCTTGCAGGTAGCTGGGTTGGTGATACCAGGAGGGAATGACGGTGTA
Organism: Coleofasciculus sp. FACHB-712; assembly: GCF_014695635.1. NCBI lineage: Bacteria > Bacillati > Cyanobacteriota > Cyanophyceae > Coleofasciculales > Coleofasciculaceae > Coleofasciculus > Coleofasciculus sp. FACHB-712. Next base: position 5,498 of record NZ_JACJOQ010000625.1, read on the forward strand.
TTCGATTCGGCTCAGTGCTGGGTCTTCCTGCCACAGTCTTTCTAAAAGGCGGAAGCTGGAACCGCTAGTGCTAATGGAAAACTGGGGATAGAGGGGGAGAATTACCAGGTGTTCTATGGCGTCGCGTTTGATGCGAGCGATCGCTTCTTCTGTAAAGGGATACCAGTAACGCATCCCGATGTAAATATTCGCTTCTTGTCCTTGTTGCTGCAATTTTGCCTGAAGCGCTTCTGCTTGGGCTTCTGTAATCCGCCGCAGTGGGGAGCCGCCCCCGATTTCCCGATAGTTTTCTTGGGATTTTTTGGTTCTTAAGGTGGAAATCAGCCACGCTAAGGGTTTCTGTAGCCCAGAAAAGGGTATGCGGATAATCTCTGGGTCGGAAAACAGATTAAACAGAAAAGGCCCAACATCCTCTAAATCATCCGGCCCACCCAGATTTAGTAGCAAAACTCCTACACGACCCATAGCGGTTACAGTTTCCAAATCTTTCATTTTCGTTACTGATTTTAACAATAATATTCTTTTAAAGGTTCGGGTCTGCAATAAGAGATACAGATTTTAACTACGGGTAGAGTAGTGGCTACTATTTTAAGTACTTGGAGTTATCAACACCAGTGGTTGTATGATGCGATCGCTCGTTTAGCTGCTGTGAGTGTAGGCGGGGAAGCAAGATTTCGTCAACTACCTTTGCAAGGGTTAACGATCGATTCAGAAACGTGCTGCTATGCATGAAATGGAACCCGATCGATTGCGGCAAATTCTCCAAGAAGTTTACCGGGTACTAAAACCGGGAGGTATCTTTGCCTTGGTCGATTTTCATCGTCCCACAAATCCGCTATTTTGGCCTCCAATCTCCCTATTTTTGTGGCTGTTTGAAACAGAAACCGCTTGGCAGCTGTTAAAGACGGATTTGGCTGGGTTGTTGCAGGAGATTGGGTTTAATCTGGTGGAAGAACCGACTCTCCATGCAGGTGGAAGTTT
>NZ_JACJOQ010000626.1:0-32003 GCF_014695635.1 Coleofasciculus sp. FACHB-712
CGTATTATCCCAACTGCCACTCGCTAGCATCTGTCCATCTGGGCTAAAAGCAATAGAAACAACCCAGTTAGAATGCCCACTTAAATTGTGAATTTCCTGACCTGTTTTTAAATCCCATAATTTAATCGTATTATCTAAACTACTACTCGCTAAAATATCTCCATTGGGACTGAATGCAACAGAAACAACCTGGCTCGAATGCCCTATTAACGTGCGAACTTTATCTGCTTTTTTAAGGTTCCACAATCTAATCGTGTTGTCCCAACTGCCACTCGCCAGAATTTGTCCATCTGGACTGATGGCAACAGCACCCACTGACTTTAAATGCGCCTTTAAAGTGGAAATTTCCTGTCCCGTGTTTAGATTCCACAATTTAATCGTGTTGTCTAAACTCCCACTAGCTAGCATCTCTCCATTTGGACTGATGGTAACAGAAGCAACCGACTTTGAATGTCCCTTTAAAGTGTTCGCTAAAGCAAATTTTTTTCTAAAAATTGGTTGATTCGGACTTAAGGTTAGATTACTAATTGAAAAATTATTTGGATTGACGTGTTTAAAATAACTATATCCAAATAACAATAATATTAACGTAGTACTACCTGCTAAAACTTGATTTGTAAAATTGTTTCTAACCAGTGTAACCGCTGAAGACGTAATTTTAAAAGGCTTATTACTTCTAGACGGCGCTACAGATATTTTAGGCGTTAATTTTTGCGGACTCCGCATCAAATCATGAATAACCTCGTCTACCGAATGGTAGCGGCGATCAACATTTTTTTGCAATAGCTTATCTAATATATTACCCAAATTACTACTAATTGAATATTTTATGTATTTCCGCCACTGACAAACCCAATCGTAGCCATAATCAAGAAATAATAAGTGGGGATTGACATTACTTAGCAAATGAAAACAAGTTACACCTAGACTAAATAAATCGCTAGCTGGATAAACTTCACCCCCTTGCATTTGTTCGTAGGAAGTATATCCGAAAGAACCAATTTTTGTACCTCGTTGAGTTGTCCCCTTTGCTGCCAATTGCTTAGCTGCACCAAAATCAATCAGTACTAACTCCCGCTTTCCTCCCCTTGTTAAGCGGCAACGCATAATATTTTCGGGTTTGATATCTCTGTGAATTACATTTTTGTCATGAACGAATTTGAGAACAGGTAAAATATCCAGTAACATCTCTCGAATTTGTTTTTCACTAAAAGCACCTTGTTGTTCCAACTCCTGCAATAAATCCTGCCCATCGATAAACTGCTGCACTAAATATAAATAATTTCCTTCTTCAAAGTAGCCATAGAGGGTGGGAATCTGCGGATGATGTCCCATCTCTTGCAGACGCTTTGCCTCTTGTTTAAACAGTTGAATAGACTTGTTGAGTGCCGCAGTTCCTTGGACTTGGGGTCTAAATTGCTTGACAACGCAGGGTTCATTCATCCTATCTATGTCTTCTGCCAGATAAGTTCTACCAAATCCTCCCTCATTGGAAATAAGCTGGATAATGCGATAGTGTCCTCTTAACAGCGGCATTAGTTTTGTCCCGCAACTGCGGCAAAACTTTGTCGTAGCAGGATTGAGAGGATTCTGACAATCGGGGTTGAGGCAACAGCTCATAGGTAGAAGATGCAACATTTGGTTGAGTCTATGATAAATTTGCCCCTAAATTTTCTCTGTAGTGGTTCAAGCATGAAACGCCAAATTTTCTTAGCTTTAATGCTGCTGACGGCTACAGTTTTGATGCTTTTTATTGGACACGGTGCGATTACGAAACCAGCAAACACGGCGACTATTTCGCTGCGATCGCTAGCAGGCACACGAGAAATAGGCATTGGTATGGCGGTGGCGATGCAACCCTGATGTCACGATTCTACCTATCGGGAGGTGGTGGCGCGTGAGTTCAATCCCATCGTGGCAGAGAATAGGATGAAGTTTCAGGCAGTTCATCCAGAACGCGATATCCTCCAAGGACGACCTTCGGTTCGCTTCGATTTCACAGACGCAGATAATGATGGCTGATCGTAAAAAATTAATCAGCAATTAGCAGCCTAATATGACAACTAACTTTGAATTCGGCACGATTTCTAACTCTGAAGAAGCTAAACAGCTTGGGCAAATCTTAACCCAGTGCTTCAATTCACCGCCAGATAGCTGGCAGATGTATTTAAATCGGATTGGGTTGGAGAACTTCCGCGTCATCCTCCAAGGAGGGCAGGCGGCTGGGGGCTTAGGCATTCTCAACATGGGTCAGTGGTTCGGAGGTTCTCGCGTACCAATCGCCGGAATTGCCGCCGTGGGCATTGCGCCAGAGTATCGAGGCACAGGGGTAGCGGCGGCGCTGATGACTAATATTGTTAAGGAGTGTCACGCTAAGGGAATTCCCCTATCGACGCTCTACGCCTCTACCAGCGCCCTTTATCGGAAAGTAGGTTACGAACAAGCTGGGAACTATTGCCGTTTGACGGTGCCGACAGAGACGATTCTGCTCAAAGATCGCACTTTGCCGATGCAGCGCGTGGAAGCGACTCACCACGAATTTCACGAACTCTACCGTCAACGAGCGATCGCTTCCAGTGGCAACTTGGATCGCCACCAAGCCATTTGGCAAGGCATTGTCGAGTCCCCAGAAGACGTGATTTACGCCTACCGGATTGGCTTTGAAGACAAACCAGAAGGTTACATCATTTTCAGCCAAAAAAGGGGCGACACAAGCTATCACCTTGAAGTCAGAGACATGGTGGCATTAACACCAGCAGCAGCACGTCGTTTGTGGACTTTCTTTGCCGATCACCGTTCTCTGGCAGACAAGGTGATTTGGCAAGGTCAGGCAGGAGACCCGCTTTTGTCTTTACTCACAGAACAAACTTACAAAATTGCCCATTTAGAACGATGGTTGGTGCGAGTCGTTGATGTGCCAAAAGCACTATCAATGCGCGGCTATCCGATTGGGTTAGAAGCCGAATTACATCTTGAGATTCAAGATAATGTATTGCCCGATAACAATGGAAAATTTGTTTTGGCAGTTTCCGGCGGACGCGGTGAAGTGACAAGAGGCGGACGCGGTGAATTACGGTTAGATGTGCGAGGCTTATCACCTTTATTCACAGGGTTACTGACAGCTCATCAGTTACAAACGATTGGGAAAATTGAAGGGGATGCCGATTCTTTATCGACCGCCATGCTGCTCTTTGCCAGTCCCGAACCGTGGATGCCAGATCATTTTTAGCGGCTCATTAGTTAGCAGCAAGGTAGGCAATGGCTATTATCCTACTAGCTACAATTCACCAATCATTTTTTTGAACCGCTCATGTTGCCGAATTTGATAAAAACTTGATTCATTTTTGGCATAAGTTTTAAATGTATTGGGATCGAGATAAATTGCCTGTTCTAGAGAATCAAGCGCTAAAGAAGCTTTGCCTTGTAGGGCACAGAAGCAAGCTTTGTTATACCAAGCATAAGGGTAGTGAGGATTGATTTCGATGGCTCTGTCACAACAGGCGATCGCTTCTTCGTATCGTTGCAATGCAGCGAGTGCCCCACTCCAGTCCGTCCAGATAGCGGGGTTATCTGGTTTGAGGACAATTGCTTGCTCGTAGGAAGCGATCGCTTCTTTATACCGTTGTAGGCTTCCTAACGCCCAGGCTCGATGGTGCCACGCTTCCCAAAAATCATGTTTTAGTTTAATGGCTTTGTCATAAAAAGCGATCGCTTCTTCGTACCGTTGAGATTTAAGTAGCTGATTGCCTTTTTCATAACAAGCATGATGCGGATTCATGACTCTACGAATTAGCAAAAAAACACCAATCGCCGCTAATAACAAAATGCCGGAATCAGCGTTGAAAGATGCGTATCCCTTCCATACCAATTCCATTGGAACACCAAGCAGTGCCCCAATTGTAAAAGCTGATTTCCAAAAAAGCAGATTTAACGGTTTTACGAATGAAAGCAGAATGAAGAGGGCAATAATTCCATATTTGCTCAGCTTTCTCAGTTTAATTTGAGTTTGATTCGGCAACCACGGCTCGATAATGCCATAACCATCCAGCGGCGGAATTGGCAGAAAGTTGAACTGAATAACGGAGATTTGTAGAATAATTAGAAATGCTAAAGCTGGGCCAATCCAGTGTTGGCTGAATGGCGTCACCCAACCCAGCCAAAAGGGAATCGTGAGCAATAAAGTCACGATTACACTAGCGATGGGACCCGCTGCGGAGACAGCACTTTTCCACCAACGATTGCGTAATTGGCTTTGATTGATGTAAACTGCGGCACCCGGTAAGGCAATCCCACCGATGAGAAGAAAGACGACGGGCAGAACCAAACTCAAAGTTGGATCGGTATATTTGAGGGGATTCAGGGTCAAATACCCCTTATCTTTAACTGAGGTATCCCCGCCCCAATAAGCAACTACCGCATGACCAAACTCGTGTATACAAACAGACACGATCCAGCCAAGACAGACGAAAACTGCGACAGGTAACATTGCTGCCCACCCTGAGGAAAAGCGGTTGAAAAGATGTTTTAATCTAACTCAGCCGCGAGGCAAATGGCAAAGTTGCAACGCGATCCGGTTCGGGTTAAATACGTTTAGATAAATCAGTATTTGAAAGAAGATCCCCCAACCCGCTGATAAATTGGGGGCGATGAGAAAAAAATCTCCTTTTTCAGGAGGCGAAGGGGGTGCAAATAGGTTGCCTCAAAACGTTAACTTAACTGTATTTGAAGCTTAATCTCCTACGTTGACTGTCGCTATGAGCGACTGGCCAGGAAAGTGTCCAAACTTGGCACATCCACCCAGCAACCCGTCTGATGGGATTCATGGGCTAAATCCATCAACAGCTGGGAATAAACTCCCTCTCGCAGCGATGGCGCGATCGCTTTCCCGGCGTCAATTGCCTGCACCCAGTTGTCTACAACTCGGATAAAGGGTGCCAGACGCCCATCCGTATAGGTTTGGGGAAACGCCAGCCGATGCGGAATTTCTACCTCAGCAAGAGGTTTACCCGCAGGTGCCGCCCAGAGGCGAAAACCATGTACGTAATCTTTCTGATTTTCACTGCCTAAGACTAACGTACCGCGATCGCCATAAACTTCGATCCCGTGCGTCCGCGATGCATAAACCACCGAACTGATACACAGTTGGCAAGGCGTCCCATCCGCCAGTTCCAGCATCAGCATACACGTATCATCCGCATCCACCGGCTTCATTTCACCCGTGTTCGAGTCTGGACGAAAAGGAATTCCTGTAATCAGCTGGGCACACAGTCGCCGCACAGGTGCAAACAACCAGCGAATGTAATCAAAAGCGTGAGAACCGACGGCTCCCAATGCTCCTCCTCCCTGGTCTTTCCGAGAATACCAGTTCCACGGGCGCGTGGCATCGGCACGACTCGACACCAGCCAATCAATCTTGATCAGGCGCTGTTGCCCCACATACCCTTCTGCTAAAAGTTCCGCAAATCGCTGCCATGCTGGGACAAAACGAAATTCAAAATCCAGCGCAGCGATCGCGCCGTTTTCTCTCGCCAACTGATACAACTGACGTGCCTCAGTCGCTGACAGGGCTGTGGGTTTTTCTAATAATAGATGCTTCCCAGCTTGCAACACCGTCTTCGCCATTTCATAGTGCAAAAAGGGTGGCGTTGAAATACTGACAGCGGCGACATCTGGCAAAGCGACGATTTTTTCTAGGGTGTCGCAAGCGTGGGGGATATTCTGGGCAGAAGCGAGAGCGATCGCTTTATTCAAATCCCGATTGTAAACGGCAACCACCTGAGTACGCGGGTGTGCCTGGAATCCGGGGATGTGGATTTTCTGACCAAATCCAGTCCCCACCACTGCTACGCCAATCGGGTTCGATGCTTGGGCTGAATTGCTGAATGTCATGCAGGGTTTTCCGATCTAAACTTTTCCACCCATTCAATCACTTGATAGCCGAGACGGGTGCCATCAAGTCGATCGATTTCTCGGATGCCAGTAGGACTGGTGACATTCACTTCCGTGAGGTAGCCGCCAATCACATCAATCCCGACAAAAATTAAACCATCCTGGCGCAGTGTAGGAGCCAGTTGGGCGCAGATTTCGCGCTCTCGTTGGGTAATTTCCGTCTGAGCCACTCTACCCCCGACTGCCATATTGCCGCGAAATTCCTTCCCTGTAGGAATGCGATTCACGGCTCCAATCGGTTCGCCATTGAGCAAAATAATTCGCTTGTCTCCTTCTTTAGCGGCGGGTAAGTAGGTTTGCACCATCACTGGAACTCGTGCCTGAAGGGTACTGAGTTCTATCAGGGAATTAAAGTTGCGATCGCTCGGATCTAAGAATAAAATCCCTTCCCCCGCCTTATTTCCCAACGGCTTCAGGATCGCCGCCCCTTTTGCTTCCAGAAACTGGCGGATCACCTGTTTATCCGCACTGACAATCGTTTCCGGAATCGCCTCCTTAAACTGGAGTGCGTACATCTTCTCATTTGCCGCCCGCAACCCATTGGGGGCGTTGATGACCAAGGTTTTCGCTGGATCGATATAGTCCAGAATGTAGGTGGCGTAGAGGTAAGGAACGGTCACTGGCGGATCTGTTCGCATGAAAACCGCGTCCATTCCTTCCAGCGGTTGTAAAACGCGATCGCCGACAGAAAACCATCGCGACTCCGCCACCCAGCGTCCTTCCACCAGTTGCACCGGCGTCAGTTGCACCGGCTCAAGCAACGCCCAAGCCTTGCCATCCCCCACACTCAATAAATTCGCCTGAGTAATCCAAACTTCGTGTCCCAGTGCTTGTGCTGCTTCCATCAGCGCCACACTGGTATCGTGACCGGGATCTAGGCGTTCGATGGGGTCAATAATAAAAGCAAGTTTCATGTTAGCTATCAGCTTTTTGTCTTTTGTCCATTGTCCGCTGTTCGCTGCCCGTTGTTCGCTGTCCGTTGTCCGCAAACAGCCACTCAGGACAAATGACTATGCTGATTGCAGGAGTGGATCGAGCTTACCTTGAGCTTCTAGCGCATAGGTATCATCGCACCCCCCAATATGCCGATCGTTGATAAAAACTTGAGGTACGGAACGCCGCCCACTTGAACGTTTTGCCATCTCCGCCCGTGCCGCCTCATCCCCATCAATGCAGTATTCGATATAATCAACCCCTTTTTTATCGAGCAAAGCCTTGGCACGGATGCAGAAGGGGCAGCTGCTCCAGGTATAAATTTCCACTTTAGGAGCCATCTTGTCCTCAAATATTAAGTAATTTTTCTTGATCTTAGTCTAGTCAAACCCATCTATATTTTGTTTTCCGAGTAAAGTTTACTGAAAATCTTGGCTTGCTTAGTTAGCACGTCCCGTACCGGAAGTCCCGCTCCATCCTAAAAAGCTCCCCGCTTAATCAAAGCGGAGAGCTTCTTGTGGAAGTTTCCCAAAAATCAATCCTTAAGGGAAAATAGCCATTGAATATTGCTTAGCGCTGAAGCTAGAGAAAGAAAATCTAGCTGAAGGCGCAAAAATATTAACGCCGAACCCACCCGTTAATCGTAAAGCGACTATCTGCGAAGGCTTTCGAGGGACATTTCACAGGTAAGACTTCATGCATATAGCGACTGAGGAAAAGCACAATGCTATTATTACGAGGCTCAACTGTTTTAAAAGAATCAGCCTTCACGTAAAAGTTATTTTCAATCTTGCTGTCGTAAATTAGTAGCTCTCCACCAGAGAAAGCTTTGGGTTCCTGGTAAAAGTAGTAAACATAGGTTAATTCTCTGGTAGCAGTATCAGGACTACCATTATCATTGTGAACTTTGTAGTAATTTCCATCATTGTGAGCGGTTAATTGTGACTCAATTTGAGATACAGGAAATGATGGAATCCCTAATTTGCTAAATATATCCGGTAAAATTGCTCGCAAGCGATTGACTATCCGTTCTGAAAACTCAGGGAAAGAGTAGAGAGCCATAGACCGACGATAATCAGTCGCATCGGTTGAAATGCTGGTAGGTACAAAGGCTGGCTCTTTTTTAAACACATAATCGAGTAGTTGTTTGTGTTCTTCTTGAGTCAGAAAATTGTCAATTTGCACGTAGGGAGAAGCTAAAACATCCGTTGGTTGAGGTTTCAGTTCCTCTTGCATGACAAAAACTGAGGGTTCGGTAACTACACCAACCAGATGTTCGCTTGGAAAACACAGAGAAGCGCGACCCTCATCAATCGGAATCTGGAACAACCCATAAAAACCATCTTCTTGCTTATAAGAGCGAGCCACAACAGTTTTTAACAGATTTTCTAGTATAGGAGCGTCTGACTTTAGAAAGACAGTGTATTGATGTCCCCCTGCCAAGAGAAGTTTGACTTTTATCTCTTTGACTTCAACAGATGTTTCTATAAGTTTTCCTACTTTCACATACCTATCGCATTGAGTTTTTTTGGCTTGAAGTACAATTCACCCTGAGCAAAAGCTTCTCACCGTATCGGAAGTGAGAAGCTCTTTTTGAAATATGTATCTCTACTGGAGGTAAAACAGTCGCTTAACTAGCTCCTAACGCTACTGTGCGCTTGTCTTCCGTCTTTTGCCAAACCGCATGGCTGCAAAACTTGTCAGCATGAGTGCGCCCACTGTACTGGGTTCGGGTACTGGTCTAGGGTTACTCTTAGTGCCGCCGGTACTGGGGTTGGTGCCGGAACCGTAGTCAACTCCCGTACCGCCATTGCTGTAATCAACGCCAGTTGTGCCGCCAGTTGTGCCGCCAGTTGTGCCGCCAGTTGTGCCGCCAGTTGTGCCGCCAGTTGTGCCGCCAGTTGTGCCGCCAGTTGTACCGCCAGTTGTACCGCCAGTTGTACCGCCAGTTGTACCGCCAGTTGTACCGCCAGTTGTACCGCCAGTTGTACCGCCAGTTGTACCGCCAGTCTGGTTCGCAGGTGCTGGTGAGGCGGTTGCTGTTAGTTTGCTACTTCCCTCACGACTGTTTCCAGTGCCTACGCTCATCACGCGAACTCCGAAGTCCTGACTGTAAAACTGAGCGAGGGTTAAAGCTGTTGTGGCATGGGACAGAGTAAAAACGGCCGTTTGAAAGTCGTCCTTACCGCCCTTCAGACCTTGCTCACCAATTTCTATGCCAAATTCAAATGAGTGATTGCCTCCATCGCCATTCAAATTAGCTTGACCAACAGTGCTAAGGTTGCCGCTGGTACTATAGTCCGTCTCCGTTATCAATTGGTTTTTACCTGTTTGGTTCTGACCAACTACGCTCAGACCGCTTAGGAGGGAGTTATCAAGAATGTTAAAGAAGACTCCGCGTAGGTCGGCAAGCGATACGCTCTTGTCAACATCCACTTTAAACTGAACGTTCCCTGCTCCTGCTATTGCATCATCCAAAGTGAAGTTGACCTTAGCAGCAGAACCTGTGAAGGGAGAGGCGCTAAAAGTCATAGAGGCAGCATTGGCTGGGGAAAATGCAGAAGATGCGATCGCAACACCAGCAGCCAAGAAGGAATAACTAAGTAGAGATGGGATTGTCCTTTTCATCGTAATTAAAACCTTTACCAATTTAAGAGTGAACTGAAGTTGCGTTATGGAATCTGCGATCTTTGCACTACAGTGCAAGGTTGTATATCACAGGATGTTTAAACATCAATGAAATGCCTTGAACCTGTAGATTTCCCCTGATTTTTCTGAAAATTAATCATGTTCCTTTTGCTGTTACCTCTACTGTAAAGAGTATTTTTTTAGTTGTCTATCGATTTTTTAAAACTTCTTCGTATCTTTATTTAAACTCAATTTCTGAGTATTTCTTTGCTGATGTCCGAGAATTTTTCTGGGCATTTACCTATAAGAGCCACTACGATTAAAACTGATGCTTGGCCTTGAAAGTCTTTCTAGTCAATCATTCTGGGCAGCGATTGCAAGATTTCAACTTTTGCAATTACCGCAAAATGTCGAGCTTCAATATTAAGTGTTCCACATTGATAGGTGTAACGTCTTCAGCAGAACTACGCACTTATTTTGGTAATACAAATCCTATAAAAGCCTTCTTCAGTATTTACCGAGTCGAAACACGAGGTTGAATATTTTAGGCAGGTTACTTTACCGCCAAAATCATAAGTAAATTCTTTTTGGCACTGATATCAATACGGATTGATTTAGCTAATCGCTAAATCAATCCTGCTTGCTTTGAGTATTTACCGAGGGTAAACAGCCTTCTCAAGGGTAAGTATGCGAAGCCCTGAAGTGGTATTACTGCTATACATAGATTCGGTTTAGCTAAAATAAACAACGCTTCAAGCAAGTTTTGAGACCATTTCACCTGAATGTCGCCACAAGTAAATTGCTGAAAGTCCTTGCTGTCAAGACTTGTGCCATTCAAAACCTGAAATCCAAAATCTAAAGTCGGATGAGACAGCGCAGTTATAGCGGTTCTCGCTGGTATTCCCTGCAAGGCTGATGTTCGGACAAATATATTGTTCGCCTCTCCAGCGTGTACTCAACGGAGAAGGGCTATTGTCTTGCTATCGACTTGAGCAATCTTGTTAAAGGCAATCGTAGTAGTCATCTGGGTGCCCCCGGTACTAGGCAAGCAATAAATACAATGATTCAGAGCTTACAAGACCGGGCAGAGGCTGGTAGCGGGTAGATATCTGTCCTTGCTTAATACGGCTGTGTATACCGAGCTGACGAAGGTTGTTGAACCAGACATTCTAGGCGCACGCTAGATAATCAGTGACGCCAGAAGTGGAGGAGGTGACTGATGAAAGCACCTGAGTGCCTGAGTGCCCGTCACAAAAAGCGCTTTTTTGATGGCTTTATATTTTGCTCTGATTCAGATTCTGATATAGATGAGCTGCATTCCCAAAGAACGCCCTCAATCCCCCTCAATCTATATGTGGGCAACGAGTTCAGGAGAGCGTTGTGATTCTCAATCAACTCTTACTAAAAAAGTTTCACTTAACTAAGCGGCAGGCAATCTAGACTCAGACTTGGTAAGATCCATATAGAGAGGGAGAGGTAATCCGCTCCTCTTAGGACATTTTGCTCTCCAGGTGTGCAACTTCATCTGTCTACACAAGGCAAGTTTTATCCTTTAGCAACTTGTTTATATTTTGAAGGTGAGCTGGATCACAGATTACTGTTGCACAAGTGCCAGACGTTTTTACAACTAAACTGCTAAGCTTTTTAAATTAATCCAAAAGCTAGCGTCCTCCTAGTTTGGATGCGTGTCCTACCAGAGGCAATAGCGTAACTTAAAAAGTTTCCGTAAAAAACGCTTGCAAAAGCGGCATCTGTAATTATGCCAGGGAGCAGTTTTGAGTCATACTCAAATAGAAGAATAGGGTCTTCTGCCGGATCACTCTCTACGTCAGCCGCTGAATTGTTGAGCCTGGTTGAGCAACCAAGGCTTTTTGAGATTGGCTGGACTTTCCTCAAGCAAGCACGGTCCCAATCTCGTGCAGGCTTCTGGCATCAAACTATATGAACAATCAGTAAAACCTTTTTGATGACCCGCGATCGGAATCCTACAGGCAACACCCATGTCTAGCATGCAAAACCTATTCACAATTCACTTTTGGGGAGTAAGAGGAAGTATCGCCTGTCCGGGGCCGGAGACAGTCCGGTATGGAGGCAATACGCCTTGTGTTGAGATGAGAGTGGGTGGTGAACGCCTGATTTTCGATGGCGGCACTGGCCTGCGAGTGTTAGGGCAATCCCTGCTATCTCAAATGCCGGTGGAAGCTTATATGTTCTTCACCCACTCCCACTGGGACCACATTCAAGGGTTTCCTTTCTTTGTTCCTGCTTTTATTAAGGGGAATCGGTTTCATATTCATGGAACGGTTGCTCCGAATGGTTCGACGATTGAACAGCGCCTGCGCGACCAAATGCTCCACCCAAATTTTCCCGTGCCTTTACAAATCATGGGAGCCGATTTGAAATTCTACGATTTACCAATCGGGCAAAAGGTACAAATTGGAGAAATTACAGTCGAAAATGCCCTGTTGAACCATCCTGGGGAAGCTGTGGGATACCGCGTCAACTGGCGGGGGTGTGCTGCCGCCTACGTGACCGATACAGAACATTCTCCGACTCGTATGGATGAAAAAGTTTTGTGGCTAGCTCGGAATGCAGATGTCCTGATTTATGATGCTACTTACACGGATGAGGAATACGACTCACCCAAGTCTTCTAAAGTAGGTTGGGGACATTCGACCTGGCAGGAAGCCGTGAAAGTAGCTCGTGCCGCGAATGTTAAAAAACTAGTAATTTTCCACCACGATCCGCTGCACAATGATGATTTTCTCGATCGGGTTGGCGAACAGGTGGCGCAAGAGTTTCCCGAAGCGATAATGGCGCGGGAAGGCTTGTCAATTCAGCTAGTGCCACAGAATCATCTGCCAAATGCGATCGCTGTCCAAGAAGCGGGCGTTTCTGCCTAAATTGGTCATTGGCTAATCCTTAATGACTAATGACGAACGACTAAATTATGTAAAAATGTAAAGCGTGTGGGTAACTTCTTCTCCTGACACTGCTCTAAAACCAACCGCTGTTGCCTTGGGAAACTTTGACGGTGTGCATCGCGGGCATCAACAGGTCGTCAAACCAATTTTGAAGGCTTCTGACGTTCCGGGTGTACCAACGCTTCCTCCATCGTCCCTGCATCGGCGGTTAGAATACCATTGGCAAAGCCAAAGTGAGGACACGGGACGGTCGCCTGAGACGAAAATTCTCAGTTCCAACGAACATCCCATCGCTACAGTGGTGACGTTTAATCCGCATCCGCGAGAGTTTTTTACAGGTCAACGCCGAGGACTGCTAACACCCCGACCCGAAAAAGTACGACAACTAGAGGCATTGGGTGTGGAACAGCTGGTGCTGTTGCCTTTTGACAGGGAACTGGCTGCTTTGAGTCCGCAGCAGTTTGTAGAAAAGATTTTGGTGGGACAACTCAGAGCGCAAAGTGTGAGTGTCGGAGAGGATTTTCGCTTTGGGTGCCAAAGAGCGGGTACGGGGGCGGACTTAAAAGCGATCGCGCACTCTTATGGCATCAATGTCACCCTGGTGCCGTTGCAAACCTGTGAGGGCGAACGGATTAGCAGTTCAGTCATCCGTCAGGCGCTCCAAGAAGGAGACTTAGAGCAGGCAAACCGGCTACTAGGGCGTCCTTACACTCTCACTGGATTAGTCGTGAAAGGACAACAACTAGGCAGAACCATCGGATTTCCTACCGCCAACCTACAACTTCCTTCAGAAAAGTTTTTACCCCGACAGGGCGTTTATTGTGTCAGAGTTTATAGCGAAACCGAGGATGGTTCGGAAGCCACCGGGCAAACAGAAACAGGGAATGGGGAAGCCAAAGTAGCGGCGGATGGTTGCTCCTTGCCAATAGAGGGCATCGGCGTGATGAATATTGGCAATCGCCCCACGGTAGACGGTACCACCTCCACCGTAGAAGTTCACCTGTTAGATTGGGTCGGAGATTTATATGGAAAGACCTTAACTGTGACCTTGGAACAGTTTTTGCGCCCCGAACAAAAATTTGCTTCCCTGGACGCGCTTAAGACGCAAATACAGGTAGACTGCGAGGCAGCAAGAGCCTTATTTAGGACTGAGGACTGAGGACTGAGGACTGAGGACTGAGGACTGAGGAGTCGAAGAGTGAGGAGCCAAAGAGTGAGGGTTGAGGACTGAGGACTGCAATAGAGTGAGGTGAGATACAAATACAGGCAGACTGCGAGGCAGCAAGAGCCTTTTTAAGCGTGAATGGCTAAGCGGTCTCATTCGTCCATACTCAATCGTCATCAGTCATTGTCACTGTTGGCAGACAACAGACAACAGACGACGGACAATGGACGAATTCACTACTGACGAATGACGAAAAAATAACGACTATGAGACAACGTATTGAGCAGCTGACGCAAAATCTGGGTCGCACAGTTGTCGGCAAAGCAGATGCCATTCGCTTAGTGCTAGTAGCCCTCCTTTCCGGTGGTCACGCCCTGTTGGAAGATGTCCCTGGCGTTGGTAAAACCCTGTTGGCTAAATCGCTGGCACGCTCGATTGACGGAAAGTTTCAACGCATTCAATGTACTCCGGATCTTTTGCCCACTGATATCACCGGCACGAATATCTGGAATCCCGCCGGACGCGAGTTTGAATTTCTGCCGGGACCCGTGTTTGCAAACGTGCTGCTGGCAGACGAAATTAACCGCGCCACCCCCCGCACCCAATCTGCTTTATTAGAAGTGATGGAAGAGCGACAAGTCACCGTTGATGGGGTTTCTCGCACCGTACCCAATCCGTTTTTTGCGATCGCAACTCAGAACCCAATTGAGTATCAAGGCACGTTTCCGTTGCCAGAAGCCCAAATGGATCGCTTCACAGTTTCCTTAACTTTGGGCTATCCCAGCGAGCAAGAAGAACTCCAAATGCTGCAACGGCTCGCTGAAGGCGTTAGGGTAGAAGATTTACAGCCCTGTATTTCCCTGGAAGACGTGCTGGAGTTACGGCGTCTGTGTGGCGGCGTGAAGGTAGAGGCGTCTTTGCAACAGTACATTCTCGACTTGGTGCGGGCGACGAGGGAAGATGAAGAAATTACGCTCGGTGCCAGTCCTCGCGGTACCGTTGCCTTGCAGCGAAGTACCCAAGCACTGGCTTTTTTGGAAGGGCGGGATTATGCTATTCCCGATGATGTGAAGTTCCTGGCACCTCACGTCCTTTCCCATCGTCTCATTCCATCGGGCGGTCGCCGTGCTAAGACGATTGTGGAGCGTCTGCTGCGCTCGATTCCGATTCCATAGACTTTTGTCCCTTGTCAGTTGTCTTTTGGTAGTAGGTAGTAGGTAGCAGGTAGTCGGTGTAACTCACAAACCACAACCCACGACCCATTACCCATTACCCAAGCATCCGTTATGCCAAAGCTTGTCCGGTCAAAAACCCGCTCCCGCTCTTTCCCTGGGCGAGAAGCCGCGCCTAAGGGCATCCGCAAGCGATCGCTTTTTACTTTGTTTTTGCTGCTCTTAGTCTGGAGCATCATCCTGGGATGGGGAATGGCAATGGCGATGGACGTTCAGAGCAAAGTCCCCATTGCCCAAATGTCCCCAACCACTGCCAACACAGCGACAGAAATAATGGGCACCGTCGATCCGGTTATCAGTCGCCTCGAATTGGGACAGCAACTTTACGTGGATAACTGTTCCACCTGTCACATTGCCGTCCCCCCAGCCGTTCTGCCGATGGAAACCTGGAAAAATCTGCTGCAAGAAACGCACCAACATTACGGGACGCAGTTGCCGCGCATCATCACTCCCTCACTTTTACTGATTTGGGATTACGTGAGGACTTACTCTCGTCCCCAACTAGAAAAAGAAACCGTGCCCTATCGGGTTACAGAATCTCGCTATTTAAAAGCACTTCATCCTCGCGTCGAACTGCCCCAGCCCGTAAAACTCTCTAGTTGCGTCACCTGTCACCCTGGCGCTAATCAATACAACTTCCGGGATCTGACTGCTGAATGGGAAAATTCACCCTAAAGTTAGACGGGATGCCCGTACCATCTCAGCCTAAGTGGAAATGATACGATGATTGATAAATGCCGAAGGTCGTTGGAGGCATAAAACCGCTAGGCAGAAAGATGAATCAAGTAGGACTTCTCCGCTGACTTCTGACTTCTGACTCCTAAGTTCATCCTTCATCCTTCATCCTGCGAAGAAAGCACCGCTATACGCGACAGCGAATCGCTAACATCCTTCATCCTTCTAAAGTTTCCTTTTGCTGCTATGTTTAAAAAATTACTGGGCGACCCCAACGCACGCAAGCTCAAAAAATACCAACCTTATGTTGTAGATATCAACCTCTTGGAGGAAGAAATCCAAGCGCTGTCCGACGAACAACTGACGGGCAAAACCGCAGAATTTAAACAGCGACTGGAGAAAACTAAGACAGCGCGGGAACGCCAAGAACTGTTGGATGAGTTGCTCCCAGAAGCTTTTGCAGTCGTGCGGGAAGCAGGGCGAAGAGTTTTGGGAATGCGCCACTTTGACGTGCAGATGCTCGGTGGGATTGTTCTGCACAAAGGTCAAATCGCCGAAATGAAAACTGGGGAAGGAAAAACCCTGGTATCAACCCTACCGGCTTACCTCAACGCCCTGACTGGTAAGGGAGTCCACGTGGTCACAGTCAACGACTACCTGGCGAGGCGCGATGCCGAGTGGATGGGTCAGGTGCATCGGTTCTTGGGCTTGAGCGTCGGACTGATTCAATCGGGAATGGGGCCAAGCGAACGCCAGAAAAATTACGCCTGCGATATTACTTACGCCACGAACAGCGAATTGGGTTTTGATTACCTGCGCGACAACATGGCAACTTCGATGGCGGATGTGGTACAGCGTCCACCGAACTATTGCATCATCGACGAAGTAGACTCGGTGTTGATTGACGAGGCGCGGACGCCGTTGATTATTTCCGGGCAAGTCGAGCGCCCAACCGAGAAGTACCTGAAGGCGGCAGCGATCGCGTCGGCCCTGGAAAAGGAAGTTGAGAGCGACGGGAATAAGCAAGGGCATTACGAGGTAGATGAAAAAGCTCGTAACGTTCTGATGACCGATGAAGGGTTTGCCAGAGCAGAACAGCTGCTAGAAGTCAAGGATTTGTACGACCCCAACGATCCTTGGGCGCACTATATCTTTAATGCGATTAAGGCAAAAGAGCTGTTTAAAAAAGATGTAAACTATATCGTCCGCGACGGGGAAGTCGTGATTGTGGATGAGTTTACGGGGCGGGTACTCCCCGGTCGTCGCTGGAGTGACGGACTCCACCAAGCGATTGAGGCGAAAGAGCGGGTAGAAATTCAGAATGAAACGCAAACACTCGCGACGATTACTTATCAAAATTTCTTCTTGCTGTATGAAAAGCTCGGCGGGATGACCGGAACGGCAAAGACAGAAGAAGCCGAATTTGAAAAAATCTACAAACTGGAAGTTACGCAAATTCCCACTAATAGACCGAGCGGACGGGGAGATATGCCCGATGTGGTCTACAAGGTAGAGGCAGGAAAGTGGCGGGCGATCGCTGAAGAGTGTGCGGAAATGCACAAAGTTGGGCGACCCGTCCTTGTGGGAACAACCAGCGTAGAAAAATCAGAACTCCTGTCAACTCTGTTGAGCGAGCGAGAAGTGCCGCACAACCTGCTGAATGCCAAACCGGAAAATGTAGAGCGAGAGTCGGAAATTGTCGCTCAAGCCGGTCGCAAAGGGAAAGTGACGATTGCGACGAACATGGCGGGTCGCGGAACCGACATCATTTTGGGCGGGAATGCGGACTATATGGCACGCCTGAAGCTGCGGGAATACTTGATGCCCAAGATTGTGCAGCCGGAAGAAGAAGATAGTTTTGCATTAAGTCAGGTGGCGGGAGCGCCAGGACGTGCCCCCGCGCAGGGGTTTACTCCCGGTAAGAAGGTGAAAAGCTGGAAGGTTAGCCCGCAAATTTTCCCGACTCAGTTATCCAAGGATACGGAACAAAAGCTGAAAAGTGCGGTAGATTTTGCCGTACAGCAATATGGAGAGCGGAGCCTGCCAGAGTTGGAGGCAGAGGATAAGCTAGCCGTTGCCTCAGAAAAAGCACCGACGGATGACGCGGTCATCCAAAGGCTGCGGGAGGTTTACAACTTAATTCACAAAGAGTACGAACAATTTACCAGCGCCGAACACGAAGAAGTGATCCAGTTGGGCGGTTTGCACGTTATCGGCACAGAACGCCACGAGTCGCGCCGGATTGACAACCAGTTGCGGGGTCGCGCCGGACGGCAAGGAGACCCAGGCTCGACGAAGTTTTTCTTGAGTTTGGAAGACAACCTGTTGCGGATTTTTGGTGGCGATCGCGTGGCAGGATTGATGGATCGATTGCGGGTAGAGGAGGATATGCCCATTGAATCCGGGATGCTAACCCGGAGTCTGGAAGGGGCGCAGAAAAAAGTCGAAACCTACTACTACGACATCCGGAAGCAGGTATTTGAGTACGACGAGGTGATGAACAACCAGCGTCGCGCTATCTATGCCGAACGCCGCCGCGTTTTGGAAGGGCTGGATTTGAAAGAACAGGTGATTCAGTATGCCGAGCGGACAATGGATGACATTGTGGAGGCTTACGTCAATCCAGAATTACCTTCGGAAGAATGGGATTTAAACAGCCTTGTTGCTAAGGTGAAGGAATTTGTCAATCTGTTGGCAGATTTGGAGCCGTCCCATCTAGAAGACATGAGCGTTGGGGAAATCAAAACTTTCTTGCAAGAAGAAGTGCGAAAAGCCTACGACCTCAAAGAATCGACTGTCGATCAAATTCAGCCTGGTTTGATGCGCCAAGCCGAGCGGTTTTTTATCTTGCAGCAAATTGATACCCTTTGGCGGGAACACCTACAAGCAATGGACGCCTTGCGCGAGTCGGTAGGTTTGCGCGGCTACGGTCAAAAAGACCCGCTGATTGAGTACAAGCAGGAAGGATATGAGATGTTTCTGGACATGATGACGGATATCCGCCGGAATGTGGTTTATTCGTTGTTCCAGTTCCAGCCGCAGGTTCAGCCGCAAGCGGTGTAAAAGAATTAAAAATTAAAAATTGGGCATTCAATTTTTAATTTTTAATTAGACCATTGGTAGTAACAACCGAGTTAAGTAGCGGTGTCCTTCCATCTGGTAAAACTGGAGATCGCCGCCAAAAGAGCGCACGAAGCGTTGGCAAATCTTCAAGGTTGGTTCGAGATGGAAACCCGCTCCTACGGGTGTTGTCAAATCAAAACGTTCCGAATCGGTCATTAACAATTCCACGAGGGAAGCGCTGTCCTCTTGGGGAATTTTGACTTCAGCCTTGAGATGAATCCGGCTGTTTGCGGTTGCCTTACGAGCTGCGATCGCTAACAGTTCGGAGAGGACGCATTCCAGCTTAAGCAGGTCGCTATATACGTGAAGGTTGCTACCCACTCCTCCGATGGATACTTGAATCTGGCGCTGATGGTAGAGAGGTTGAACGAACCAGAGCGATCGCTTCAACACATTCACTAACGGCACCTTTGTCAGTCGGCGCTTCAGCTGCCACTGCTCCTCCTCCACGAGCGGGGCGAACTCCCCAAGGATATTCCCTAGTTCGCGGATGAGTTGTGAGGAATGCATACGCGCTAAAGATTTATCTGGAGGATGCCCTTTAGAAGGTACAGAACTGTCTGCACGATTGGTTTGTTCTCCCAGCGGGATGTCTGATAATCCCCCCCCTACAAGTTGATTCAGGCGGTTAAGGCGATCGGCGGCAGAGGAATGCAAGCTTGCCATACAACGATGTTTATACCAGTTCAGCTGTTCTAGGTTTCTGACTTGCCCATAGAGAGCGGCGTTTTCCAAGGTGTACTGGCGAATCCGAGCGAACTGTCCTATCAAGGTTTCCACAACCGGAAGTAAGTGTTCGGGCCACTGACGCTGGGGGCTGTCTGCCAGCACAACCAGACCACCGGAAGGATGAAGGGGAGTTGTTTCCTCCTTCGTCCTTCCGCCTTCATCCTGGGGGAGAGCCATGACCAGCAAGCAGCCGATACTGGCGCTGCTCAGCCATTGCCGGGATCTACCGGGGATTTGCGTGCCCCGCTTTTCTAGAAGACCCTCAGCCGTTAGAGCTTCCTGAATCAATGCATCGTTGAGTGGAACCGAGAGGTCGGGGGGAAGGGCAAACCGCGAGTTTGCCATCACCGCCGCCGCTACCTTGGCGTTTTCAATCCGAGAATCTTTCCGAGTGCCTCCCCAAGTAAGCAAGAGCGCTAGAGGAGATTGCAGCATCTCAGAGAGGAATTCCACCCAAGCCCGATCGAACCCGGCTGGGTCTGGCGGTGCCGATAAGAGAATCTTCAAGCCAGCCTGGAAGAAGGATTGGGCTGACTCTGAGAGTTGGGTGGAGGTTCTCATCTCCAAGGTGCGGACTGCCAAACTTAATTGTTGGCTGACGATGCCTAGTAATTGGCGCTCGGTTTGGTTCCAAGTTCGGGGGGTGTTATGACCAATGACAACAAGGGGTAAGTTCTCTTTCAGGTCTGGGTCAAGCTCAGAGGTGTCGCGACTGGACATCCGGCAGACTAAAAGCGATCGCACGCCTAAACCCGCCAAGCTCTCCCGCCAGCGACCCAGTCGCGGGTCTTGTTCCCAATCTTCAATCGCCACGGCTTCAGGACTTTCCTCGATTAGCTGCCGGTCAGCACCTGTAACAGCGCTGAGGGAAGTTGTTAGGGGTCTTCTATTCAGTGGCTGGCGCTGGTAAACAACCGAATAATTTTCAGCTTTCTGTTTTGAGTTTTCAGTTGAACCTGGAGTAATCGGGAATGAGTCTTGTCCCCCATTCCCGAACCATGACCCATGACCACTTCTGGGTTGTTGCAGTACCAAAAAACGTTCTGCCCCCAGCCGCTTCAAGAGCAGTTGGGCACACTCATCTAAGGCTTTCTCAGCGTTTGTGTTGTCGGCGAGGATACGGGCACACTCTGCTACCAGTTGGGCATCCTGTTGGGTACGCTCAAGCGTTCCTTCTATCTCCTCACTTCCTGCCCCTAGGGAGATCAACTGAGCAGCCGCACGAATGTAGTTTTTTTCCGCTTCTTCCCAGATGCGAGCTTCATTGCCTTCCACTGCCAGAAAGCCCACCAGTTCCTGCTTTACCCGAATCGGCGCAGCCAAAAGGGAGCGTGCCCGCAACCTGGAGAGCAAGCGCCCGGTTACTTCGGCTTTTAGGGGGCTTCTACCCGCGCCAATGGCAATCAGCCGATTTTCATTCAGAGCTAGATAAAATTCGCTGACTTCTTGGACGGTAAGACCAGCAGCAGCACTGGCGGCTGAGGAAGCGAGTCCCCTAGATGTCTGGCGGTTGCCAACTCGGTGCCAAAAGTAGCGTCGCTCTGGGGAATACCAGTAGACGCTGGTGCGAGTTGGTCCAATAAATTGCTGCGTCATGGCTACCACAGCCTCTAGGCGTTGATCCATCGCAGGCATCCGCGCCATCTGGTCTAGCACCTGAAATAGTGGCTGGTCGGGGCGCTTGGTCGAGGAGTGCTGCCAGTCAAGTTCAATCTGGTACAGGGCAGCAGCTAATCCCCCAAATAGCATTGACATCTGGGCTTTTTCTCCCGGTCGAGGAGTGGCACCCCACAAGGACGATCCTAGTAGCACGACACCAAAACAACGGTCTTTGCAGCGCAAAGGATAAAAAAACGCACCCTGAATTCCAAATTGTTGAGCTGCTCGACGCCATTCTCCAGCCCGCACTTCTTCGCTGAGATTTGGGACGCCTAAGGAGCGCTGCTGGATGACTACCTGCTCCAGAAGGTCGCCGGGACTTAGGGTAAACTTACTTTTAAGAAATTTTGTGTCGCCGGTGGGAGTGACGCCGCCTTTGCCAAATAAACGGTGATCTAAGCGATCGTAGAGGCCAATCCAAATCAGGCGATAGTCAAACTCGGAGGCGAGATAATTCAGGGTGGTTTCGATGAGAACGTCAACATTCTCCTCTTCCCGCATGGTCTGAAGGACGCGCCCCAAGGCAACAAGTTGGTTTTCGTAGTCCGCTGGACTTTGGTCTGGAGTGTGGTGTTGATCCATGTTATTCAACCGCGACCCGACTCATTGCGATCGCTTGTCGCTTGTCAGATTTCTCACTTGAAAGTAGGACTGTTAGCGTAGCGGCGCTCTACTCCCGGATTGCCCGAACAAACCAGAGCGTCTCAAAAAGAAAGATTTTCAGCTTGTTCGTTGTGAAACTTTGCTCATCGGTGAGTGTCTTAAAACTCGGAAGTCGGGCGTGCGGGAAAGAGACTTTCATGTTTTTGGTATGAACTTTGTTCGTGGGTGTCTCTTGCAAAGCTTGTAATATCTAGAATGCCCTTACTTGAGGATAGTCGGTTGTCAATTATTAGTTATTTTTGTTTTCTTTTTTACCAATGACTAATGATTAACGACGAATGATTAAATTATGGATATCTATCAACTCGCAATTCGTCCGGCATTATTTTCCGGATTGAAAGCCGATCCAGAATGGCTGCATCAACAAACGCTCCATCTGTTCAGCGCTCTTGCCGGTTTGCCTTCTCATCCCCCCAAAAGCTGGATTGTTGCACAATTACAGCAATCTTACGCCAAGAGAGATGCTCGCTTAGAACAAACTCTGTGGAAGATAAAGTTCCCCAATCCAGTGGGTCTAGCCGCTGGATTTGATAAGGATGGCGTCGCGGCTGGGATTTGGCCTAGTCTCGGCTTCGGCTTTGCGGAACTCGGTACCGTAACCTTACACGCGCAACCGGGAAATCCCCGTCCTCGCTTGTTTCGCTTGCCGATGGACAAAGCCGCCCTCAACCGGATGGGATTTAATAACCAAGGGGCAGCGGCAATGGCGCAAAGGTTGGAAAGCTGGAGTGGAAAGTTAAAAGCTGAAAATTCCAACCTTCAACCTTCAACCTTCAACATTCCCCTAGGAATTAATCTAGGTAAATCTAAGATAACGTCACTAGAGGCTGCGGCTGCTGACTATCTGGGTAGTTTTCGCCTTTTGAAGGATTTGGGAGATTACTTTGTCGTTAACGTTAGCTCACCCAATACACCGGGATTGCGAAGTCTCCAGTCTTCGGATCAGCTGAGTCTGATTCTAGATGCCCTGCAACAAGAAAATCAAGGACAAAAACCTCTACTGGTAAAGATTGCCCCAGATTTGGAGTGGGAAGCGATCGCTTCTGTGATTGAACTTGCTAAAAATTACCAACTGGCTGGGATCATCGCCACTAACACCACTATCCGGCGCGATCATCTAAAAACCCAGATACTTTCCCCAACTGGTAAACCCGTGAGTGAAGAAGCCGGTGGCATCAGCGGTGCCCCTTTAAGAGAACGTTCTACCGAAGTCATTCGCTTTATCTTCACGCAAACGCAAGGTCAACTGCCCATTATCGGCGTCGGCGGCATCTTCACTGCCCAAGATGCCTGGGAGAAAATCGCGGCGGGTGCTAGCCTGATCCAGGTTTACACTGGCTGGATTTATGAAGGTCCTTGGATGGTACGCCGCATTCTGGAGGGTCTGTTGCAAAAATTGCAGGAACACAGCTTAGCGTCCCTCTCTGACGCCGTTGGCATAGACAGTCTTCAGACTTGATTTCAAGCTACCCACTGTCACTTGTTAATCAACCAACAACTGATAACTCACCCCTAACCGCTTACTCTAGAAGCTTCCCTCTTTGAGGATAATGTGGTATTTGGAGTCAAAGGAAATCTTTCCTTCTTGCTGTAACTTCCCTAACAAACGGGTAATTGTCACTCTGGTGACGCAGCAGGCATTGGCAAGGTCTTGATGGGTGAGACGAACGCTCAAACGAGTTCCCTGCGGCACAGGTTCGCCAACTTCCTGTTTCAGCAGCAACAATAGATTCTGCAAGCGGTCTTGCAATCGTCGCTGACCAGAAATCGCCAAAAGCGATTCTGTCTGCCGCAACCGCAAATTAATTTTCGGTAAAATAGTCTGGGCAAGATGAGGGGAGGCTGTTATCTCTGAGAGGGAAATGTTAACTATCTGCACGTCCGAGACGGCAGTTGCTTGATAGGTTGACAGGGCGGTTAAACAAGAGCCAAAAGGCATCGAAGGACCGACTAACCCTACCAGCACCTCTTCACAATTGTCACTCATCGTACTCAGCTTCACCAAACCCCGACACACTAACCACAGGTTTTGAGGGTCGAGGGGAATGATTTCTCCTTTGGAGTAAGCCTGTACAGGGCGATCTTGCTTGAGGTCGTAGTTATTTTTTTCTAGCGCCTTCTCTACCCGCTTGCGCTCAGTGATATCGCGAATCAGCCAACGCAATGTGACGGCTTTGCCTTCCCCATTATTATGAGTAGTGGCGACTGTTATCCCCGCGTCAAAAATCTCACCTTTACGGGGCTGTAGGCGTACTGTCCACTCATATACTCGTTGCTGCTCATGCAGCCGAGTCAGTTCGTTACGAAAGATTCGACGTTCTTCTTGAGGAATGAAGATGACAAACGGTTTGCCCACTAAAAACTCTGGCGACACGTTGAGCAGTTTAGCAGCAGCGCGGTTGGCTTCTCGGATTGTCCCTTCTGCATCCGTCACCAGGTAGCCTTGCGGTGCTAACTCGAACAGATCCTGGTAGCGGTGGCGTTCGGCTTCCAACGCCTGTCGTGCGGCTACAAGTTCCTCATTCTGCTGGCGTAGTTCCTCTAGCGCCACTTGTAGCGTTTCCGAGGCGATGCCCAACTCCTTGAAGGCGACTGGCAGTAGCTCTGGCTCTTTAGGCGGAGCGATGGTTGCCCCTTTGTACAGCTCAGCTAATCGCCAGTTAATTTGCTGAATTTGTTGGGCAAATAAGTTCACATTTATTTCATTTTTCATAGTTTTACCTTCACTAAGGGCATGATTGAGAACTTCTTACCCTCTATCAAGTTCACTGCTTTTTTCCTTTTAACATTCCTTTCTCTAATTGCGCCCTTCCAAAAGAGGCAATCCTTGCTCCCCCTATTTATCTATTTATTAAATGAATAAATTAAATATGCAAATAGCGGCAAAAAGTAAATTTTATTTAACTAATGTATATTCAAGCTTATTTTTTGAGATTATGGAAATAATTAGGGTTTTCTAACTAAATATTTAGCGATTGGAAAATCTTTGATGTACAACACCCTGTAGTGCGGAACCGAGCGCAATGTGAGTAAAGCACAAGGGAGATTCTATCACTCTCTGCATACGCTTTGCGATCGCTTCACAAAGTTGCTTTGCACTAAGCACCGCTTCGTTAACGAACGCAATCAAGAGTTCAGTTACGCGGGGTATGAAAAGACAAGTTTTGAAAGAACCTAATTAAAATTGCTTGTGATTTTTAATACAATTATTCACTGAGTTTACATCAATCTATTTCTTCAGATAGATGCAGGCGAAGAGGACAAAAGTTAAGCCTTAGATAATCGTTATCCTGCCGCAAGAAGCTGCAACGGGATATACTGACAGACAACACCAAGCCCCTAGAAAGCAACTGATAGGGGCTTTTTGTATTCAGAATTGCAAATAGATTTAAGGTTCGCTGATCCCTCTAGTGTAAGCGAAAAATCAGGTTGAATGAGAATAATTTCGTTTATTTATTAGCGATACAATTTTAGCTAAACAGTTAAAAACTCTGCTAGAAATACTGAAACCGTTATGTATGCGATCGCGTAACAGCACCCCCGCGAAGTTCCCTAAGCTGTCATCGCTCACAAACACCAATAAAAACCTCCTGATTAACTGCAATAGAAAGTTTTTTTGGATGCGCGATCGCCTAATAATTTCCCAGTCGGTTCATTCTATCTTAGAAGTGCAAGGCAATTCTCGCGATCGCCGTTTAAAACTCTTATATTTTATAAAACAGATGTCTCAAAGCTGTAGCTCTTACGCTTGTTTTGACAACTTTACTGTTCTATCCACGATAGCGCTATCTTTCCTAAACATAGGTTTTGTGCTTCCAATCACAGGTAAATTTAACATTCAACCCAGCCCTGTGGTAGAAGTTTGGTAAAACAGTAACGGGTAAAGTTCCAAAGGTGCATTCTTACGGAGTTGGGCAAACTGCCCTAGCAGTTTTTGTATGCAAAAACAAGAAGTTTCCCTATCTGTGTCATCGCCCCATTGCGTTTTGAAAAACTTCCAGACTTCTTCATCATTAGCCACAGAAGAAGATACCAATCAACGCCAGCGATTAACCTTCCCACACCCAGATTACAGTTCGCTTTGTATTTGGAAGCTTCCCACCTTACCTCGCCACTGTCGCGTTCGCGAAATATCAGTATTTCCTAGACTACTAAAACTAGGGATATAAATAACAGTAGACTTTATAAAGCTAAAACATTAAAGAATGTTGTAAAAATCAAGATGTTTTGTGAATGATGGGAATAAGTAATGGTTTTTGATTACCTATTTATAAATAATTGAACGGAGGCAATTAATCTTTAATTAGCCTACCTGTTAATTAACTATAAAATTAGTTATAGAGGGTTGTACTATGCCAGAGAATATCAATAAATTAAGCTTTCTCAACCCCCAGAGTCGTTATTGGGGTCGTTTCACTCCAGAGGAGCTAGCTTTTAATGCGAATTTACAGGAATTTGCACAAAAAATTTCTTATATATCTGCGTTGCAAACCGGAGGTAAGATTTCTTCCGAACAGGCATACAAGGATATTAAGTCTCTGTGGAAGCAGTTAAAGACAAGTAAAAAAGAACTAGGCGTGGGAGCAAATATCCCAAAAACAGAAAGCTAGTGATGGTCAACAGTTACGCTGCTAATGTCAGGGTTTATTGATTATTCAGCAATATCTTGAACTTTAAGGTTGTATTGCATACACTTGTGCCAAGTTGCATCCGTTAAACTAGAATTCAAGAACAAATTTTGTGTTTGATATTCTTTGAGGTTTTCTAAAAGATATAAAATATCAATTTGGCGATCGCATCTGAGTACAGTGACGCAGTTGTATGAAAGCAGAATCGTACAACTATGAGCCGACTGCCAGGTTATCCTATCGAGCTGGGCAGAACTGTCATTCAGTTTAAACGAGAATTTCAATGCCTCTGTCTAGTTTGTCTAATCCCTAATTCTCTTAGTTATCACTTCCTATGGCACTGCTCAAAACAATCAAAGAGGTCTTGACAGGATTTGCACAAGGTCTCCGAATGTCTTGGTGGGTGGAAATTGCCACTACTGAGCCTCGCTGTATCTACTATTTTGGTCCCTTTCACAACTCCGCTGAAGCGGCAACTGCGTGCCCTGGCTATATTGAAGATATCCAAAGTGAAAAAGCTTGCGGGATCGAAGTCACCATCAAACGCTGCAAGCCAAGCGTGTTGACGATGTGCGAGGAAGAAGTCAACTAAGAAAACTGTCCGAAATCTACCATTCAGTGGTTGGTATATAAGATCACCAAGAGATTTAACGTAATGCCCACTCCTCCGGTAGAAGTTCAGGGAAGGGGTAGGCATTAACTTGGTTAATAAGGACAACAAATGAATGGCAATCTCCCTCTGGGAGTTTCTACACGGTACTACACGGTCAGGGAAACAGCGATTATCCTCCGGAAACGCTAAGTCGGATGGCGAACTGACAAGTCAGCGCTAGGCTAACGCCTCGCTTCGCTAACGCTATCGCGCTTTTGTTAACCCTTTCTTGTCGAACCCTCTGCTTAGTAAACTCCCAGCTTCCCTTTTAAGGGACTGTTTGTAAATTACACTTGGTGGCGCTATTGCCTGAGCTTTTGTAACTTAGCGTCCCTATTAGTTTATATTTATAAACACTATTGAGGAGACAAAAAGATTATGACTCAACCTCAGTTCCATGATGAATTGACCCTTTCGGAAACAGCAGAACAATTTGGAAAAAAAGCTCTAAAATTAGGTCTTATCCCTAGTTTTGTCGTCCGCTACTTTCCAGATAGCAGCCAATTCTATATTCCTAACGAAACCGAATCAGAACCGCTCACCCCAGAAGAGGCATATCTGCGTCTGAGAAAATTGGTGGAACAATCTGGTCAATAAGTGTTGTCCGCACAGTAGATGTCCAGCAGTCTCAGTAGGTGAGTATTAGGTAGGTATAAAAATTCAATATCAGCTAACCCCCTGCAATACATCAATCGGGTTACTTGGTTTGTCAATTATTTTACATTTATTTATACTTAATCCATGAGTTTATAATTATTAGTCGTTTTAAAAGCAGACTAGGAGAATGATTCGTTTACTCGTTAGTTTCTTAGAATTTATTTTAAAAACTTTTTACCAAGAACGATGGTATGCAAGATTTTATGTATTGGAAACGATCGCTCGCGTTCCTTGTTTTGCTTATTTATCGGTTCTTCATCTCTATGAAAGTCTCGGTGCGTGGCCTTATGCTGATTGGATCAAGGTTCACTTTGCTGAGTCCTGGAATGAGTTGCATCATCTCCGCATCATCGAAGCATTGGGTGGGGGGAAATCGTGGAGCGATCGCATGATTGCTCGGATTGGCGTCCTGGCTTACTACTGGATTCTAGTCTTTGTATACATGATTGCTCCCAGATCGGCTTACTACTTTAATCAGTTAGTCGAAGAAGGTGCTTACCACACCTACGATAAATTTCTAACAGATCATGAGGCTGAACTCAAAACTCAGCCAGCTCCACAGATAGCAATTGATTACTACCACGAGGGCGATCTTTACATGTTTGATGATTTTCAAATCTCTCATACACCAAGGGAGCGTCGCCCAAAAATTGAGAATCTTTACGATGTGTTCGTTGCCATCCGCAATGACGAAAAAGAACACATCACAACCATGATTGCCTGCCAGCAACCAGACGCAAAAGAAAAAATTAAAAGCCCCCATTCCCCTGAATTTAAGCCCTCATCTGAAGAGAGTTAAAGCAATTTTTTCCTCTCAAATGGTGGCTTAAATCATTTCTAATAGCGTTACTTCCCAGACAAGTCGCGGTTGAGCATAACTCAGGAGAGATTGGCGGGCTTTTTCGAGTTGCTGGAGGGGCAATTTATGAATTACACCGTTCAAGAATTGCTGCCAGTAAGTGTGCTGTAGATAATCAACTAACCACAGTTGGGCTTCTGTATCGAGAGTTTTATCAATCCGTTTGGCGAGTTCAAGGGCGTCCCGAAACGATTTTGGCAGATGGATAACGTCCTGAAGTAAGTCTTGGGGAATCGTTTGGAGTTGCTCCCAGGAAGCGATCGCACTTCCCGGACTGCCTTGCGCGATCGCTAACACCATCGGATGCTCCAAAATCTCTTCGTGACCCGTCTTCCGCAACACCTGCTCCATTGCCGCCGAGTCTAAACCATAGAAAGGAATGTGCTGACAGCGCGATACCAGCGTCGGTAACAACGACGACGGCGTTGGTGCGATTAAAACCAGCGTTGCTCGTCCCGGTTCTTCCAGGGTTTTGAGTAAGGCATTTGCAGCCGCTTCTGCCATTGTTTCTGCTTGTTCCAGCACAACGAGCGATCGCGGTGCCTCCAGCGCCGAACGTCCCAGAAATTGGGTAATTTCCCGAATTTGCTCCAGCCGGATTTGCGGCGGAGCCTTGCGCTTGACACCCGCTTCGGCGGCTTCGGCGGCAGATAATCGTTGACCCTGATGCAGATAGGTCGGTTGCACCCAAAATAAGTCTGGATGATTGCCCTGCCGCAAGCGGTTTTTGATAGACGCAATACTCCCCTTGCTTCCTTCCTTAATCACAGGAGATTCGGGGGCGTCTGGCTCAGTTGCGGGTACATTAGCACAGAACAAAAGGTCTACAAAGCACCGAGCCGCCATGCTGCGTCCGACGCCTTCGGGACCCGCAAATAGATAGGCAGGAGCAATCCGATTTTGAGCCACTGCCTGAGTTAGTAACTCAACCGCTCGATTTTGTCCGACAAGTTCCGCAAAAAAGTTCATTTAACCGCAAAAAAAGGCAAAACTCAAAAAATTTGCAAGCAGTACCATTTACCCTGGAGACGCGATATATGGCGTCTGGAACCAACCCTCAAAAATTGTATTGATAGTTTAATCCCCACTGCCAGGGAATTATAGATTTTTAATTTTCTAGAGACCATTCCCGAAATCGTTGAGTCAAGATAGCCTGAATTTGCCCTTGGACTTCTGCCTCAGTGCCACTGCCATCCACCCGCACAATCCGCTGGGGATGGGCTGCTGCTAAGGCTCTAAACCCCTGCTGTACCCGTTGGTGGAACGCCAATTCTGCTTGCTCCATTCGGTCGGCGGCTCCCCTGGCTTTAGCGCGTGCTAGACCTATTTCAACGTCAACATCTAGCCACAGGGTGAGGTCGCTTTCCAGTCCGTCTGTCGCCATTTGGCATATCTTCTCGATTAAAGATAGGCTAAGACCTCGACCATAGCCTTGATAGGCGATAGTGGAATCGGTGTAACGATCGCACAAAATAATTCCTCCTGCCGCCAGGGTTGGTTTTAGCACTTGTTCAACGTGCTGCGAGCGGTCTGCTGCATACAACAATAGTTCTGTCCGGTCTTGAATGGGGTGATTCAGAGCCCCTTCGAGCAACAAGCGGCGCAAAGCTTTACCCAATTCTGTACCCCCTGGCTCTCTGGTGATCGCCACCTGCGAGAAAATCGGAGATTCTGCCTTCATCCTTTTCAGAAGCCAATCGCGCGATCGCTGCATCTGAGTTGTTTTACCGCTTCCTTCCACTCCCTCAAACACAATCAGCTTGCCCTGCATTCCCCAATCCTTATCATCACAGCCCTTTTTTCTTGCTCAAGATCGGGATGTGGCTCACAAGCACCAATGAATCCACAACCCACTCATCCTTCATTCTTCCAAAGTATCAGTCAACCCCACCCCGTGCTTTTGGTAACTTCCCTACTTAGTTCTTCCGGAGGAGCGACTGGTATGCTGGAAGCTGATAAAGGCTGGGTGATGGCTCTAGCCTTAGAAACAAGCATTCCTTTCTGACCCGAAACGAAGGTTCGGTATGATAAGAGGGTCGAGGGATATGACGTCGGGGATTTTTTATGGCTCGCTATACTTGTTCATTTATCGTTGCAGTTCCCCTTGAGCGTCTCCAGCAGGTGCTCATAGAAGTTTTGGAGTCCTGTAATTTCGATATTATCTACAACACTGGAGACTACTTGATGGCTCGCGAGATACCGGGTCACGTCTCTTTTGCCAAGCTGGTGACGGTGGAAGTGCTCATCGATAAATCGACCGCTACCGACCGAGAAGTGCGGATGAATTTTGTAGTGAAAAACGAAGAGTTGCCCCTGCAAGTGGACAACCACTGCCACCAGATGTTCTATCAGGTGCATCAGGCGATCGCGGAAAATCGCCATTGGCAACTAGTTGAAAGCGTCGCCGGATAGACAAGCTTCCCCCTGGGAAGTTCTCAGGCGAGATTTTCATGGAGAAAATTAAGGTTCTTCCCCATCGCCAACCATATTGGGACTAATCAGGGTAATGTCCCACTCATCTGGAGGTCCCGTGGGAATGGATTCTCGCTTCAGGTGGAAGTAGCGTGCCCGCACTTGCGGCCCAAACACAATCTCATCTTCATCTTCGAGATCGTGAGCTTGGAGTTTTCGACCATTGATCAACAGACCATTGGCGCTGGGCTTGCCTTTGTCGCCATCGACAATTCGATAATAGTAAGAGCCATCCGCACGCAATTTTTGCACTAAAGTTGCGTGCCGGCGCGATACAAATTGGGAGTACAACCGAATATCACACTTCTGGTCTCTGCCAATGCAATATTCGGGCTTTTCTAAGGGGAACTCCTTACGTCCCTGATCATCTTCAATAATCAATATATGGTTCAGATGCAGTTTTACAGCCATTGAAAAATTATTTAGAGAGAGGGCGGTTGGTTTATGAAAAACAGTTACTTAGACTAACAGTGGCACCATTCTCAACCGGCGGGATAAGCGCCTGTGCCTGCACCCTGAATATCAACACTCGACCGAGCCTTATCTTGAGGAAAACAAGAGGCGCTTTGGCGGAGGTTGGCAGGACTCCAGCGTAACACCCCCACCTTCCCTGAAGCCAGTGTCGTCAGCTTGGAGCAGGCTTGATGTGTTTGGAGGGTTATAATCTCCTCTATCATATTGTGGCACACCGAGTTAGCGGTCAATTGTTCGTTGGCAGTTATCGAAAAGCAGGTTTAATTTAAGATATTTGTAACAAACCAATCCGACTGATTAAACACGCCTGGACTCAATCAGTTATCGGTAGAGAGAGATTTACGGAGCAAAAGCGAGTTAGTGACAACGCTGACAGAACTAAAAGCCATTAATGCTCCGGCAGCAGATGGGCTGAGAACAAGCCCGAAAGTGGGTAACAGCACACCCGCAGCGACGGGCAAAGAGATGGTGTTGTAGGCAAACGCCCAAAACAGATTTTGGCGGATTTTGTTGAAAGTCGCACGGGAAAGCTGGATTGACTTGACAACATCCAGAAGGCGATCGCGCATCAGAACAATTTG
>NZ_JACJOQ010000627.1:0-12705 GCF_014695635.1 Coleofasciculus sp. FACHB-712
ATGGGGAAAGTCATCCAGCTTTGGCTGTATTGCCACATCCGTTTGAGTCTTTATCTGTGGCGTTGTGGCTTCAACTGCATCGTTGTTGGTTTTAACGGTGGAAGCGATCGCAGTTGCTTCTGGGATCGAAGTTGATTCCGGTATATTTGTTTCTATGCTTTGTTGGTTCTGTGCGCCAGTTTGGCGACCGGCTGTTGCTAGAGTGGCACCAGTAATTGCCGAAATCGCAACTGCCCCCATAATCAAAAAGTATATTTTTTTCATAACTAATGCCGATAACGTCTTTTTGTTACCTACAGTTGAGACGCTAGGATTCCAGGCAAAGTTATTAAATTTTTGTTTTTAAATACGTAAATATGCCGTAAATATGCCGGGAGGCTAATGTTTGGCGCTCCCAGCAATAGTCGTATATTATTTCTCTTCTACATACATTGGAGGCTCAATCGCAAAATTGTTTAGCTGCCCCGCTTCATCCAGGATGTAACCCTCGGTCGTATCTAAACCAGTTCCTTCTTCTTGTTCCCTAGCTGCTTCAACTTGGTGTTTATTCAGCTCTTTGTCCACATTAGATGGAATCACCGCATCTGCTGCATTCACGCCCAATACTGATTGCGATAATTGAACTCCAATGTGGTTGTTTCCTGGTGCCCCTCTTCCCGGTTCTGCTTCGCTGGGATCTTCTGGCAATACTGGATTTTGTTCGTCGCTCATGAATTTTTCTCCTATGTTATTTTAAGTTGAGCGTAGTCTGTTTATTACGATGTTTCTATTTATGAAGGTAGCTTAGTTAGTATCGCTCTTTACTCTTTCGCGGGTATTAAATTGGTAAAGGCAAAGGTAGAGAGCGCAGCAGCATTGTTTGATAGCCAGAGGCTTGGCTTGACGCTGGATAGGCGAGATTTCCTCTGACACGTAAAAGACGCGATCGCATTGAACTCCTCTCAGCACGTCGGTAATTATAGGGAAATCGCAGCCAGAACCAAGCTTAATCCTTTCACAGTAAAATAAATTTAAAAAATCCATCTTAGTGCGGATATATCGGTAAGCACAATGAATAGGATTAGCAAATCTGATTGTTCTAAGAAATCGGGTTTGGGGTACTGTAACGCAATTTTCAGTTTATTTCGCTCGTTTTGCGGAAATTGTCTTTCAATTTTCCGGTTTTATAATAAACACGCTAGTAAACAACTCCTTTCATGGCATCAATCGCCCGCAAAAACCTATTTGAGGATATTCCCCGCTTCCTGGCAGCTCAGGCGGGGATTATGTTTGCAGTTAGCTTAGTCACTATTCAAACGGGTATTTTCAATGGATTTACTCGCGCTACGACTTTGCTAATCGACAATTCCAATGCTGATATCTGGGTATCCTCAGCGGATATGATTCACATGGAGCTGACACTACCCATACCCGCGCAGCGAGTTGTTGAGGCTCGACGGGTAGAAGGCGTAGAACAAGCTGAACCGCTGATTGTCCAAGCATCTTTGTGGCGAGATTCTCGGAACAAGATCTCACCGATGAGAATCATCGGATTCAATCCAGCCGGAGAATTATTTAGTCCAGGGAAAGTTATCCAAGGAAGTTTGAGTGCCTTAAAGCAGCCTTACACGGTGATGCTGGATAAATCTAATTTGCGTCCTTTGAACATCAAACAAATTGGCGATGTTGCTGAAGTTGGCTCATTTAAGGCACAGTTAGTTGCTCTGACGCAAGACACTCAATCAATTACATCGAATACTTTTTTGTTCACCTCGTTGGAGACTGCCAACGCTTACGCAAATTCCCGCGTAACGACGAGTTTAAACTGCAAGCTCCAATCGGGTGACATAAAGTGTACCAGTGCGTCGGCGAGTTTTAATAACCCACCCGCTGCGAATAATCTATCTGCTCCTGCACCCCAGAAATTAACTCCTACTGATTTAATCACCTATGTATTGGTGCAGGCAAAGCCCGGTCAAGATTTACAGCAACTCAAGAAAAAGTTAGAAGCAGCACTACCAGATACCCGCGCTTATACGAAGGCTGAAATGGCATCGCAGACGCGGGTTTTCTGGCAGCAGCGCACGGGAATTGGGTTTATTTTGGGCTTGGGTGCCGTTGTTGGCATTATTATCGGGATGGCGATCGCAGGTCAGATCCTCTACGCTTCTGTATCTGACCACTTAAAGGAGTATGGTACGCTCAAGGCGATGGGAGCTTCTGATTGGAAAATTTACGGTGTGATTGTCGAGCAGGCTCTCTGGATGGCGGTTCTGGGCTATATTCCCAGCATGGTTCTTTGCCAGGGGTTGGGAGCTTGGACGTTTGCTACTCAGGGAATCATCATTTTAATCACGCCTGGAAGTGCGATCGCCATCTTTGGGATTACGACTCTGATGTGTGTTGGTTCAGCTATCTTCGCTATCCAAAGAGTGACTCGTGTCGATCCGGCTATTGTTTTTAAGGCATGATTTCAGAATTTTGCCGCTTTAGGATAATAGTCGATGGCTTTCAGGAACCTGATATACTCAATGACCATCAATAATAAATGTAGATGTTTGTTTTATCCTAACTGATAGTGAGTTGAACTTTATATTGGCAACAGGGCGGAACAATTAGAAATTAAAACATTATACAAACCTATTTTGGAGAGTATGCGTACTTTAAGTAGGTGAGTGTAATTCAATCTCACTTGAAACGGTGAGGAGAGCAGGGTTCGTACTACCTAAAGTCACACCTACTATTTAGTCTCTAATGTCAATCTCTATAAAATAGATTGATTCCTGCTTGCTATTCAATAGTCGAACAGCCTTTATCTATAGTAGGAGGCATTAATGTTCGGTTTCTTCTTAAAGCCTGCATCTGATTCTTTCCTTCGATGCTTCCGTTGAAATTTTGTCCGGAGTATGGTTACTTAAGACAGATTGCATTTAGTAACTCGTTGTAGTTTAGACCTAACGAATAGAAATTTTGATGATTCTTTCCCAAAGCAACCGTACTCAATTTGCCAGTGTCCGAAATCTAGATGCTATTCCTTCTATGAGTTCGCTTCAGGCTCACAGAAAAGCCATTATCGGCATCGGAGTAGAAATGGTATTCCAGTCGGGAGGATCGCGTTTCCAAGCCCTTAAAAGAGTCAATCTGGAAATCTTCAAGGGCGATATTCAACTATTGATGGGGCCATCTGGATCGGGTAAAACGACCTTACTATCAATTTTGGCTGGGATTTTGACGCCGACTGCTGGCAGCGTACACTTGCTGGGGGAAGAGATTACAAGGATGTCTCGGAGCCAGTTAGCAAAGTTCAGACTGGAAAATATTGGCTTTATTTTTCAAGGATTTAACTTGTTTCCGGCGCTGACTGCGGCTGAGAATATAGAAGTAGCGCTGAATCTGAAAGGGATTCGGGGACGAATGGCACGGCAACAAGCACAAATTTTGCTAGAACAGGTGGGATTGGCGGATAAGGCGAAAAATTTACCCCGCGATTTATCTGGGGGACAAAAACAACGGGTAGCGATCGCTCGTGCTTTAGCTGGCAATCCTCAGTTGATTATGGCAGATGAGCCTACGGCGGCTTTAGATTCTCACTCCGGACACGCTGTGATTGAGTTACTGCGTCAGCTCGCCAAGGAAGGCGGTTGCACGGTTCTGATGGTGACACACGATAGTCGAATTATGGATGTTGCCGATCGAGTGTTGCATCTAGAAGATGGAAGGTTGAAGGCATAACATCTAATTTGTGAATCGGGTCATTGATAGTTTGTTGCTGTTTGGGAATGGGGAATTGGAAATGACATTAGGCGTGCCTTCTTTCCAATTCCCCATTCCTTTTAAGAATTATGAGAGCGATCGCAACTTTAGATTTAGATGAGAAGGCAGCTGAGGTTGGATGCGATCGCTTCAACCGAGTAGTGTCCCTGATGCGATCGCCTTAAATATTATTTCCTGGGAAAAACTCTTTGACGACTGCGGCAACTCCCAACGCCGCAGCTGCTACAGCGCCCCATTTAACCGGCGGATTCTTATCCAGCCAGTCAGTAAAGGAGGGAATCGTTAGATTGCCAAAATCTCCTTCTACTTTGTCATGGCTGAGAATCGGCTCGTAAAGATTATCTGGCGCATCTTCAGACTTTGGCTCGTTGGTTTTCTGAAAATTGAAGCCGATGAGAACCAAAATTTGATCCACCAGTCCCGGTGAGATGCGCTGAACCACATCTAATAGCTTGCCCACATCCCCCACAATAAAGTCACGAGTGGGGTGTTCGGCTACGTAGAGGATCGCATCAGCAACAAGGTTCGGCTCATAGTACGGCGGTATTCCCGTCGGCTTGACGCCTAATTTTGTGCGACCGTTGTTGTAGAAGGGCGTGTTGATCACGGATG
Source organism: Coleofasciculus sp. FACHB-712 (assembly GCF_014695635.1). Classification (NCBI taxonomy): domain Bacteria; kingdom Bacillati; phylum Cyanobacteriota; class Cyanophyceae; order Coleofasciculales; family Coleofasciculaceae; genus Coleofasciculus; species Coleofasciculus sp. FACHB-712. The sequence continues at coordinate 4,366 of NZ_JACJOQ010000627.1, forward strand.
GCTTCACACTCGTCACACTGATGGGGATTCCCTCATGTTGCAGCTCGACGCGCAGGGATTCTAGAAAGCCCTCAACCCCGTGCTTTGCTGAGGAGTAGGCACTCTGGAGCGGTAATGAACGCCTGCCTTCCATTGAAGAGATGTGGATCAGCGCCCCGCGTCCCTCGCGCTTGAGATGGGGTAGCGCCGCCATTGCACCGTATACCTGCCCCATCAGGCTAATATCGATGATCCGCTTAAACTCTTCCGGTGTTGTATTGTCGAAAGTGGCAAAAACGCCCGTGGCGGGGCAATGCACCCAGGTATCGAGTCGCCCGTATACCTGCACGGCTTTATCTGCGATCGCTTTTACTTGCTCGAAATCCGTGACATCAGCAACGACTGCGACTGCTTCACCGCCTTGTTGCTGTATCTCATCCACCAAAGACTTTAACCCTGGTGCGCTGCGAGCTGAGACGACTACTTTTGCGCCTCGGTGGGCAAACTGCAAAGCTGTCTCGCGCCCGATGCCGCTAGAAGCGCCAACGACGGCGACGACTTGCTCTGTGATTGGCTTTAATTGCATTGTTGCTCATCCTTTTATTAAAGTTGCCGACGACAAACCATTCACCTTTGCAGCTCAATTGCATCCAGGAACGTTGCCTTAGTTGTCGAATGTTAAGTTCTATTAACTAAATTAATCGACTCACGGCGGGTTACATCAGTCTCAGGGTTGACCTCAAGGTTGACAATGGGGATGGGAGTAGCGCCCTTTGCCTAGATTTTGCGATCGCTGGATAGCTGACTTTTACAGAAGTCAGCTCCGAATTCGTGCAGGTAGTCCACGACTAAATTTTCCAGAATGAGAAAAAAAGAAAACAATTTATTTAGCGCCAATACAGAAGCAAGAAGAAGCGAACAAATTTTATAACAGAGCGATAATAGACTAAAAAATATAAGCAAGTGAATACTTTAATAACTTTATGAACACAGCAACAATTACTTTACCTTCTACCCTCAAATTAACGATTGACTTGACAGACGAGCAGTTTTTCCAGTTATGTCAGAACAATCGGGATTTAAGATTTGAGCGCACAGCATCGGGCGAATTAATCATTATGCCCCCTACAGGTAGCGAAACTGGAAATCGTAATATCGATTTATCGTATCAACTCCAAGCTTGGAGCCGACAAAACAATTTAGGGCTTGCCTTCGACTCTTCGAGTGGCTTCAAACTGCCGAATGGTGCAGATCGTTCACCTGATGCGTCTTGGGTAAGACGCGATCGCTGGGATGCTTTGACCCCCGAAGAACAACAGGGATTTGCACCGCTATGTCCTGATTTTGTGGTTGAGTTACTCTCTCCTAGCGATTCGCTGAAAATCGCACAGGCGAAAATGAGAGAGTATATGGAAAATGGCGCTCGTTTGGGTTGGTTGATCAACCGGAAAAACCAGCGAGTAGAAATCTATCGTCAAGGGCAGGATGTGGAGATTTTAGAAAATCCGGCAACTTTATCAGGAGAAGATGTGTTACCTGGGTTTGTATTAGATTTAAAACAAATTATGTAGTTTTAGACGAGATCGTGCAGTTTTGGTGGGAAAGCGATCGCAGTCGTATGTGAATAAATGTGATCAACAGCCGTGAGTGTTTACAGGCGATCGCAAAAAGTCTTGTAAAATCTTGCCATTCGATATAATGAACAGATGTTGGACTTTAATTCCCTCTCTGAGTTTTCACGCGCCCACTGTATCGCCATTTGCGCGTTTCTGGTTCCAGCCAACTTGGGTGCTACCATCTGGACAATGATTCTGGCTGCACTCTGTCGCCCTCAAGTTCAGGTGTGGCGGAGTGCTGGAGTGGCAACCGTCTTTGCTCTGGTGATGGTGCTACACGTCTTTACTTGGTTCCAGGTTGGGGTAGTGCTGCCTCCCACCTATATCCTGCTATGTTTGGGAAGCACCTGCCTGGTCATGAATATTCTAGCGATCGCCTACAACTACAATACAGTTGTCCTCCGCAAACGCTATCCTAACGCTTCTAGCGCTATCAACCACCCCTGAAACAGCTTCATGTCGTCAGTATTGCCTCGCCTTTGGTTTGATGCTTGTAGTAACAACGTTAGGCAATGCTGGCTTCTGATGGATGTGCGTTCACACAGATATCATCCCAGGTTTTGTTAACAAAGATATTTTGTAGCTTGCTAGCCAAACTCCAGGTACTCATCAAAGATTAGTTTATACCTGTGGATTGAATGGCGATCTTAACCAACTGGCAGTAGTTGCTTAACTTTTTATAGCTCCATTTATTACTTAATGATGACTCATGGCTAATTGCTAAGTGTTGAAAAGCAATTAGCCATTTGTTGTTTTTTGTTCAAAAAAACAGTGTTTTTTAAAAGTCCGTAAAAACACCTTAGAAAATTATAAATAAATGTAAATGCTTGTCAATGCCTTTGGGTATAATTCTCTTGATAGATCACAAAAGCATAGAGGATGAATTAGCTTTGTTATAGTTATCACCGAGAAAACTATGCTAATTTCATCCAGGCCAGTAAAAGATGTATTCTATTGCCCAGAAGAATCTAATTTTTATTCTCAATGTTTAGAAAGTTTAGTTTTAAATGAGGGCGCTCATGGTAAAACTATTATCGAATTTGGTTCAGGAGATGGAACCCCAGTCATTAACTCCTTAATGAGAACCAGATTTGATGGAATTATACATGGCTTTGAACTCAATGACTTAGCCTGGAAAACTGCTAAATCAAATATTCAGGAATACGAACTTAGCGCCCAATATATCATCCACAATACTTCTTTCTTTGAGGCATCTCTTCCCAAGGCCGATTATCTGATTTCAAATCCACCATACCTTCCAGCGCCAGATGAGAATATTTATCAACCCCTGTTACATGGGGGTACAGATGGGTCTAAAATTGCCAAACGGCTTTTATCTTTAGATTATGAAAACGTCTTACTAATGCTCTCTAGTTATTCTAATCCGGAGGGCTTTATTAATTATGCAATCATGCAAGGCTACTCGATTGCTAATTTTATCGTCTCCCCTCTAAACTTTGGTTATTACAGTTGTGAGCCAAAGGTTAAAAACACAATTAGAGAGTTGCGAGAAAAGAATATGGCTTTTTACTCAGCGAACATCTATCTTTTAGCTGGTGTTTTGTTTAGGAAGCAGCAGAAATGTCAAGTGGATTTATCTACTGAGCTGATTCAGATCATGACATCTTTGTAAAAGTTTAAACAGGGAGGGGGAGAGCGATCGCTAAAGAATCTTTCCCTAAACCCAAAAGCCACTTTAGACGGGAACGAATCAAGGGTACTGAGAAGTTAACAGTTCTCAGTGCCCTATTCTTATTGTTTAACTTCTAACTAAAACTAGAAAAATTCAAATTTATTCTCGTTCTCAGGGTTCAACCATGAGAACGAGAATGGAAGACGACTGACTGTTAACAAGTCGGCAAGTATTTTAGGCAAAATGTATTTTATTGATTGGCCTCTCGATCCGCTTCTCTTGCCGAACGCGCGATCGCTACACCAGCGCGATCGCCCATTAGCTTCTCTTGGTCATATCCTAGGACAATTTCCCAAGCATCATTCGGGTACTTGTCAACCAACGGCATCGCCACATCATCTAACATCCATTGACCGTGACGTTCATCTTCCCGAATGTGCAGTTCCCAGTAACCCATTGCTGCATCAGAAAGTTTCAACCGTTGTGCCGCGGCTAGATAAGTTTTGTATGCCGCAGGACCTGCCACTTCAAAATAAGTCAATCCACCGCAGTAACGCAAGAAATAAATTTTGCGCTCGGTAACGAGAAAGTTATGATTGGCGCAGGCTAGAACTTCCCAAGGTACTAAATCGAAGTAGCCCTCTGGCTCTGTGTTCATGCCAAACTCGTCAAGCATCTGGGCAAAAAAGGTAGAGTGCTTGCGGGAAAGGCGACCGTTGCCGTACTCTTCCAACAACACTTTGACGAGGGTACATTGTACTGCGTTGGCGGTGCCTCCCAGAATGCGCGACAGGCGGCTGCCTTCAACTAATCCATCAAAGGAACCAATTGCCAAGATTCGGCGATAACCAGCCTCTGTCGTCTGCTCCCGCAAGTAGCGACTACCTTCCGATAGGGGAGGATCTAAGTCGGCTGCACCCCGCTCGCTCAGCGCTTGCTTAACATCGGCTGGGGAAAGTTTTTGGAGTGCTTCTACATCAAAGTGTGCCAGTTCCCACTGCTGCCAAGCGGACTCGATTTGGTTGCGAACTTTTTGCAACCAAATTGAGCGTTCGTTGGTGTAATGGCGCAGATCGTCATACCAAAACAGCTTGAGCCGATTGATGCGATACAGCACGCGCTGCAAAAAGAGGTGTGCGGCTTCAACTAGCTCATCACCACTTCCTACCTTGTAAGCCGCCTCAATTGCGGTAGCGATCGCACTTTCAACGTCGCTTGCTAGTTCAGGTTGTGCAGCTAGCTTGTTGTCTAAATCTTCCATTTCGAGCAATTTTATAAATTGCTGCTCAGATTCGTTGTAGCTTGTGGCTGTTTCTTGACTCGTTGCCGTATTCGTTGGTTGAAAATCAGTAATCGCGACCATAATTGCCCATGAATTCCGTCTTTGCACTTTTTTGATGCTAGTGCTGTCTGGTTGGAACAATTGTCGGTCTGTGGGGGGAACTTGCCACAGCCAAACGTATTTCTACCTAAATATATAGGTGTTTGAAGATTAACCACAAAGACACGAAGACACAAAGAAAACTTCGTGCTTTCTTTGTGTCTTTGTGGTTCAACAAAACATTTTTTGCTATGGCACTATGCGATCGCTGCCACCGCAGACAGTAATCCTTGGAACAACCCCATCCCATCCGTACCGCCTAAAATCGGATCTGAGGCGCGTTCTGGATGAGGCATCATTCCTAGCACGTTGCCTTTTTTATTGCAAATACCCGCAATATTATTTAAAGAGCCGTTATGATTCTCGCCGTGATAACGGAAGAGAATTTGCTGGTTGTCTTCCAGCTTTGCCAAAGTAGCGGCATCAGCGTAGTAGCGCCCCTCACCGTGGGCAATCGGGAGGGTAATGACTTGTCCGGTAGAATAGGCTTGCGTCCAAGGGAGATGGGTGCGTTCGACTTTCAGGGGAATGCGATCGCAAATAAAATGCAACTCTTGATTGCGGGTAAGCGCCCCTGGCAAGAGTCCCGCCTCTGTTAGCACCTGAAACCCGTTGCAGATACCCAAGACAAACTTCCCTTGCTGGGCGTGTTTAATCGTTGCTTGCATCACCGGAGAGAAACGAGCGATCGCGCCACAGCGCAGATAATCGCCGTAGCTGAAGCCACCCGGAATCACTACCACATCGAGATCGGAAATATCCGTGTCTTCATGCCAAACCATCCGCGTCGGCTGATGTAGCAAATCGCGAGTCACATAGGCGACATCGCGATCGCAATTAGAACCCGGAAACACAACAACCCCAAATTTCATATTGCTAATCGCTAATGGAAGACTGGCTAGCCAGAAGTCATCAGTAGCGATTGGTTCTTCACAAATGACCCATCGCTACTAACTACCAACTACCTAGCCCCTATTATCCTAAAAGAATATCTCCGTCTCTATCTGACCCGACATCTCAGTTAGGTCAAACCGATAGTTTTCGGTTACCGGATTCGTTAACAACTGATCGCACATCCGATCTAATTGATGCCGCGCCTCATCCTCACTCTCTGCCATCAGAGTCAGTTCAATATACTTTCCGATTCGCACCTGCTCAACATTGGCATATCCCATATGCCCCAACCCAGACTGTACCGCCGTGCCTGCTGGGTCTAAAACTGAAGGGCGCAGAGTCACGTAGATTTTCGCTTGATATTTCCGATTCACAGCCATTCCTATAAATTATTCCCTTAGATAGGTGATATTTGTTTTATTCTAAGGGGGGAAGGGTGTGAGCTGCGTGAAGTTCTCGCAATTTAAGCTGGAAAGAGATAAAGGTATCAGCGACAACCTGAAACATATTAAGGATATCTAGCAAAACTGAAGACCATGAAAGCCCAACGCACCCGCAGTCAAGAGCGTATTTTGAATCTGCTCAAGACGATGAACCGAGCTGTCTCAGCTCAAGATATTTATGTAGAACTTCGCAATCGTAGCCAAAGCATGGGACTAGCAACCGTCTATCGTTCCCTGGAAGCCTTAAAACTGGATGGTGTCGTCCAGGTACGGACATTGGCAAGTGGCGAATCGCTCTACAGTTCCGTGCAACAAGACAAGCACCACCTAACTTGTTTGCAGTGCGGAGACTCGATTCCCATCAATCAATGTCCAGTCCATGAGTTGGAGAGCCAGCTGCAACAATCGCACTCGTTTAAAATTTTCTACCATACTCTGGAGTTTTTTGGACTGTGCGATCGCTGCTGTGTTGCTCAAGTTGCTAGCGATGCCCTGGATTAACTGTCCTCATCTAAATCTAAAAATTGAGCTTGGTTCGTGTCTCCGACAATCGAGCGAATGCCTTCCAACGTAGCTGGGATAGTGCGCGGATCCATAAACATCACCTTGCTGCTACCGCTCTTGCCAATCGCCATCCCCATTTCCAGATAATTCTGAGCCAGTAGGTACTGGAGAGCTTCCTGAGCATTGGGGTCAGTTTTGAGCGTTTTAGAAATCACTTGCAGCGCTTCAGCAGTAGCCTGAGCCTTGAGAACTTGCTGCTGCCGTTCCGCCTGCGCTTTGAGAACAATCGTCTTTTGTTGCCCTTCTGCCTCCAGAATGGCGGATTTTTGACGGGCTTCTGCCTCCAGAACTTGCGCCTCAGCCTTCCCTTTAGCAGAGTTCACGGCTGATTCGCGTTCGCCCTCAGAGGTGAGAATTGCCGCCCGCTTGCGACGTTCCGCCGACATTTGCAATTCCATCGATTCTTGCACAGCCTTGGAGGGAACGATATCTCGCAGTTCTACCCGTGTCACCTTCACTCCCCAAGGATCGGTAGATTCGTCCAGTTCTCTGAGCAAAAGTTCGTTAATTTGAGTCCGGGCAGTAAAGGTTTCATCCAGTTCCAGTTTGCCCATTTCCGAGCGAATCTGCGTCAGCACCAAATTCACCATTGCTGACTGGAGATTTTCCACTTTGTAGTAGGCTTTCTCCAAATCCAGAATGCGCCAGTACACGACAGCATCAGCGGTAATCGAAACGTTGTCGCGGGTAATACATTGTTGGGGAGGAATATCGAGAACTCTTTCCCGGACGGTTGCTTGGTAAGCGACTCTTTCGTAAACCGGGATCACGAAATTCAAACCGGGTTTGAGTTTTTTGCCGCTATATTTACCTAAAGTTTCGACTAAAGCTTCGTTTCCTTGCGTAACCACTTTGACGCCTGAGAGGGCAGATCCGCCTAAAACTAAAGCGATTAATAACCCAAAAAATCCTTCCATTGTGAACCTCGTTTTTACAATATCGCAGATTGATAAACCCTAGAATTAGGATTTCAACAGGTGTTCTGGAAGCACGACCAGAGTTGTGCCTTCCCGTCTGACGACGTACACTCTTTGATTGGGAGCGATCGCCAGTTTCTCATCTTCACATCGTGCCTTCCAAGAATTTCCTTCGTAGAGTACCCGCCCCATCTCTCCTGGCAAAATCTCTGTTAAAGTCTGACCCTCGGTTGCATCTTCCATCGAAGACACCTTTCGCCTCGGCATCAAGCGATGACCCAGGTAAACGAAAGCAATTGAAAACACTAACCAAAGCACCACTTGTAAAGCCGCCGGTAATGGGAGCAGCATGACTAACAGTGCCACCACGAAGGCGCTGACTCCCATCATGAAAGCGGTAAAAGCTGTTGGTACAACTAGCTCTATCGAGCAAAGGATCGCCCCTACCAGTAACCACAACAAAGTCGGGCTGAATCCGAAAGGCTGGATCGACAGCTGCATCAGTAAAGGAGAATCAAACAACCCTGCTAAAAACCAAATTGTCATAAAACTCAATCCCTGCTTGATATCCCGGTAAGGATAGTTATCAAGGTAAGATGAACTATTCCAATGAAAGCCAGTTAGGATTGGGAAGGCATCTTGCCTTTCTGTTTACTACAACATTTCATCTATAGATTTCCTAGAACCCAGTGGAATTTTTCCTTAAGAATCTCTTGGAAGCTTTTTTATAAAAATTTCAGTTTATGAACAGTTCCCAGTTGAAGAGCGATCGCTATCTTTGGGCAACTGGCTCAGTTGCTGCAACGATCCCGGTCGGAGAATTCGTGCAAGACAGATATCAAGTTGTTGCACCTCAAGTTTGGCTCGATACTCAACCGACACAGCCGCCTCAGATCCCCGAACAGTTCCCGGA
>NZ_JACJOQ010000628.1:0-6215 GCF_014695635.1 Coleofasciculus sp. FACHB-712
ACTTTAGACAAAGCCCTGCAAGTCGTGCAGCTAAATCGCAAACGATTAAAGCTCTTGGGGGGAGATGATGTTTACACACCCAAGACTTTGGAAGTGGGCGGTGAGGCAGCAGTTGAGATGGTGCTGGCAGTGCCTTGGCATATCAATGGCGATCCGACTTCTAACTTTCCCCGCCAATCCCGACAACTATGGGGTGGCAATGTCAGTTGGCGTACCGCTTTGTCTTATGACGCTACCCAGGCTTTGATTGCAGCCTTGCAGCGCAATCCCACGCGAACCGGAGTCCAAAAATCCCTAATTGCATCGGATTTTTCGTCTACTGGGGCATCGGGCATCATCCGGTTTTTACCGTCAGGCGATCGCAATGCTGCCGTCATTCTCGTCCGCATTCAACCGGGTACCACCTCCGGTACCGGCTACGATTTTGTACCCCTTCGTCATTAATAGGCTGGTAGCCATGAAAGGGCAATCGTCAGGACAACAAACTGATGGCAATCGGCTCAAAAAGCTAATTATTGTTAACACTCAAAGCAGACGCAGGTAAACAGAGCAAATTATCCCCTTGAGTTCTGATTAATCCTTTTTGACGTAATTTACCCATTAAGCGAGTCACAGTGACACGGGTAGAACCGATGGCACTGCCAATTTGGGCATGAGTTAGGGGAAATGGCAGACAGTAACCGCTATCTTGGGGTTCGCCAAATTCTTCGATCAACAGCGTCAGGAATCCCAACAGCCGATCGATTGTCCGTCGCTGTCCTAGGGTACTCAGCCACAGTAGCTTGCGCTGGTGCTGATACCGGAACGCATCAAATACTTCGCGACGGAAGTGAGGCCAGTTGTCCAGGTCATGCCAGTACATCCAAACTACAGAAGTTTGATCGACGTGGGCATAAGCCTGAAGGGTAAACGGTGACTGGGCAACAATTTCAAACGGTTGTCCTGCACCCACAAAGCCTAAAAAAGCTTCTTCTGGACTCAAACGCAGGACTTTAGCCGCGGAAGAACTGGTGTTAGCGCTAACTTGAGCCGTACCGACTAAGCGGACGGCACCCCGTTGGACTAAATACAAAAGTCCTGGTCTAGCTGGAATTCGCTCATCTTTACTGAAAGTCCGATAACGGTAGTGTTCCTGCGCCCAGTCTAGAATCCGTTGCCAGGTTAAAAACGGTCGAGATACCTCTGATGTGGAGGATGGTGATTGCATAAGTGGCAAGCGATGATCTTTTATAAATTTTACCAAGCTTACAAGGTAGCAAAAAATACTTCCTCACGCGCCTGCTTGAGTTAGATATTATTCTGGGAAAGTTCTAACCTTAGGTAGAGGTCATAAAACTAGACTAGATAAGCGAAATACGCCTTTCAAAGGGAGTGAGTGTGAAGGTGAATTTACCGGCTGTTCATTACCCATCGCTGAAGCAACAGATGCTTATTCAGCTACAAGCAGCTATCGGTTTGTACAGAGAAAGATACCTTCTCGACAAGGACGCGATCGCTTCACATCCGCCAGAGGAAAATACGCCGTTGGCTGAGTTGATGAGCGGCGCTGAAATCCCTCTCCAGCGATTTCAGGAGGGTAAAGGCATCCGATACAGGTCGAGTGTCGCCCTCAAATTTGCAGCTCTCTGGCACCTGCCAGCATTGGAAATTGCAACTGAGCTAGCTGCCTATCTCTGTACTAGCGTCGATGACGCTCAGGGAAAGGTGGGTTTACAAAATTTGACAATTCAAGTGATTCCTCCCGGTTTCATTGACTTCCAACTCACCGATACGGAAATAGCCCGTTGGTTGCAGCTTTTGGTAGTAGGGGTGAGTCAAAGCCAGGGAGTTCCCAATTACCTATTACCAATTCCCGATTACCGGGTACCGATGACTTACCCCCAACCCCTATCAAGTCTTTCAAAAGTACAGTACATCCATGCCCGTTGCTGCTCTTTGCTGCGCTTAGGGCACCGGGAGAAGATAATCCAGCTCAATGACTCGCCTGCACTGATGCTAGTCTACCCAGAGCCAATTCCTTGGCTGACTGCGGACGGGCAACTCCAGTTGGTTCATCCAGCAGAACGTCACTTGATCGCCCAATTGTTGGGGTTGCTAGATGAACTGGGGGGCATGAATCAACTGAAGTGGGGAAAACGGGCGTTTGATGCGACTCAGGCTTTTGAAACCTTTGAGCGTGAATGTCGCATTTTTGGCGAAGTCAAGACTCAGATGCCCGATCTGGCGCAGGCAAGATTGGGGTTAGTGGGAGTAACTCGCGCAATTTTGAAATTCCTCTTGCAAGACAGGCTGGGCATCTTGGCACCCATCGAACTTTAGTCGTACCACCACCTACCCCTAGTTAGAAAATTTTGTAAAAAGCACTAGACAAATGGAATGATATGCAATACTATTGCTCTTGTGTGAGGAGCGAACCAGTGAGGGGACCGAGACGAAACACGGCCAGTCGTCGGTCCTCTTTCTGATCTAAAGGGTTTTAAAGTAGAAACATTTCAATGGCAGCGGCGGCACCATCTTTCTCTACAGTAGGAGCCACCCACTGAGCGATCGCTTGAACCTCTGCGGGTGCATCCCCCATCGCAACACCAATCCCAGCGTATTCAAGCATCTCCAAATCATTAAAGTTATCGCCAATCGCCATGACATTAGCGGCGTCTAGCCCTAATATCTCTTCGGCTAAGTAACGCACTGCTGTTCCTTTATTCACACTAGGGTGAGTCGCTTCAAAGAAAGTCGCAACAGAGGTAGTCAGGTAAAGTTCGGCTGGGGTGTAACGCTTTCGTAACGTTCCGAGCAAATTTTCAATCACGGTTGTATCGTCACAGAGCGCCAAAACTTTCGTCGGTTCAGCAATCGAGAGGGTATTCCGCAGGTCGCCAACAACGATAGGCTGGATGCCGGAGCGTTCTGAGTAAGCTTTGGTTGCCGATGTCAGTTCTCTGACATACAACTGGTCGTTGATGTAGAAGTGGACGGAAAGTAGCGATCGCAATTCCGGTTCCTCAAAGTGTTCCAACAGTTGCAATACCATTGGCTCAGAAACAGGCGAGTGACGCAGAACTTTCTGGCTGATGGGGTCTTGAATCCAAGCACCTTGATAAGCCATCACAGGCAATGTGGAGCCAACATGTTGATGGAAGCGCAAAGCAGAACGATACATCCGACCTGTCGCGATCGCAACGTGAATACCCTTTGCTTGAACGGCACGAATTGCCCGAAGTACAGGTTCTCTGATAGTGTTGGATACACCGGCAATCGTGCCATCAATGTCTAAAACTAATAATCGAATCGCCTTGGCATCTAAACCGGGAGAGTTGACCTCAACTACCTGGTTAGAAAAAGAAGGGTTTGACATGAGTTGTTCGTTGTTCGTTGTTCGTTGCTAGAGTAACCAAACTTCTAAACACTAACAACCAAAAACTAATAACTCCTTAAAAGGCTATGACCGAGGCAAAGAATCGCTATCGCGCCAGTCGTCGGGTTTTATTTGCGACGCTTTGGCTCACCTTGTTCGTTTTATCCGTTAAAGTTTCAGCAGGTTGGACAACGCGATCGCTCAGCCTGCTAGCGGAGTCGCTGCACACCCTGATTACCAGCTTCAGTATCCTGTTGAGTTTGCTCGTCACTGCCGCACCCGACCGTCTAGCAGGGCGCGAAGTGCATGGTCATAGCAAACTGGAGAGCGTGGCAACGCTTCTGCTCGTGGCTTTTTTGGGCTTTGCTTGCTTAAATTTACTGGGAATGTCCGCCCAGCAGCTAGTCGCTGCGACCAAGGTTGTCGATCTCCCGTATCCCACCGCAGTGAGTCTACCCCTAATTCAATTGCTGGGAGTGGTTGTCTCCACAACCTTAGTCCTCGCCCTCATCGGCGTGTACCAAGCCAGAGTTTTAAATAGCCCTGCTGTGCGGTTTAATTCCATTCAGTTGTTTAAGGATGTGGGGCTAACCCTCTTGGTAGTAGCAGGCTTGGTAGGCGTGATGTGGGGAATTTTCTGGCTCGACGTAATGCTGGCAGTTTTTTTGGTTCTTCTAGCCGTGAGAAGTTGTTGGTACGTGGTGAATTGGCAGTTACCGCTAATGGTGCAGCAGACTGCGATCGCTCCCGAAGTTTTGGCGCAAATTGCCCGTCAGGTTGGGGGCGTCACCCACTGTTACCAGATTGAGTCGCGAGGAATTGTCGGGCGTTTGGTGTTGGTGCAGATGCATCTAATTCTGCATCCAGAGTTTATGGGAATTGCTTCTCTGATTGCCGAGCGCATTGAGTTGGCGATTCGAGAGCGCTATGGTCCCATTCAAGCCATTTTCTATATTGATGACGATGTTCGAGAGCTGGAAAACTACAGCTCCGCTAATCCAACTTTAGAAGTGAATGGAATTCGTTATCGACGAGATGAGACACACAGCCAAAATTAACTTTGAGCGACGCTTCTGGCGATCGGAGTAGAACTTCATCCCAATTCCGGCTTGTTGACGCTTCACTTTCAATTTGTCTTTTGTCCCCAATTGAGCGGGGGGCTATTAACGCCGCAGAACTTTTCTTGCCTGAGTATCTTTCCTGAGTATGAGTATCAGATAAGCAGATGCGAATCCAGCACTTTCAACCTAGCTGTCTTTGTCTGTTTCTGATTCCAAACTCACGTCAATTCCCAATTTCCCGATTTCATTAGTAATTTTTCATCGCCCGTTCCATATCGCGCTTATCATCGCGCCGCTTGACGTCTTCGCGCTTGTCGTGCAGCTTTTTACCTTTGCCAAGACCCAAACTAATTTTAATCCAACCCCCCTTCAAATACATTTTCAGAGGGATTAACGTTAAACCTTGCTGTTCCACCTTGCCAATCAGCTTGCGGATTTCCTGGCGGTGCAGCAGCAATTTGCGAGTGCGACGAGGGTCGTGGTTGAAAAATGCGCCGATGCCCTTGTAGGGCGAAATGTGGACGTTCAGCAGCCATATCTCACCATTGCGAATCAGGGCATAGCCATCTCGTAGATTGGCCTGACCCAGACGAATCGATTTAACCTCGGTGCCAGTTAACTCTATTCCCGCCTCATAGGTTTCCAAAATTTCATAGAGGAAACGGGCTTGCCGGTTATCGCTAAGAATTTTTATACCTTCGTTCTTTTGACTCATTGCAGCCCATCAGTGGAAAACCTTCCCTTAACGTAGCCTTAAAACAGAACCTGTTGCAATAGACTCCAGAGGGAGCAGGGGGGAAGATCAATGGCCTACTGCCTGAATTAGGGAATGAGTCTTAGCGTAACTTCTTGGAGGCGGCTACCAGGGTTCATATCTCGATACGTTGCACCGACTTTCCGACTTCTAGCATCTTGGCGTTCTGCTGAAATCTGGGAAGCAGATTGAGCTGCTGCTTTTTGAGCTTCCGCCTTTTTTTCGGCTTCAGCTTGGAGGTGCTGCTTTTCGGTATATTCTGCACTCTTGGCTAAAGCTCTGGCGTAGGTAGGGGTGTCTTGGGGAATCTGTTGCAGATAATTTAACGCACCCGCAAAGTCTGTTCTGAATGCTCGTTCGTAGGCTTGTTGTAACAGATAATCAGCTTTGATATGTTGCTTTTGGGTATATTCAGCAATCTTTGTCTGAACTTTTGCCCCAGCAGGCGTTTGTTGGGGAATGAGTTTGAGATAGTTTAGGGCGCTGGTAAAGTCTTTTTCTGCCGCTCGCTCGTAGGCTTTTTTTAATAATTGTTGAGATTCTGCTTCAATTTTGGGTTGAGTTTTCTGAACAAGTGGCGCTATTTTTTCTTGCCAGTAGGAAATTTTAGGAATCTTACGAGCTGCTTCTAGCACATCTAACCACCGGCTTTCTTTAAATGCTTGTTCGGCGGATTGAAATTGAGCAGCAGCGGTATGCCACTCTTGGCTCCACTCGCGTGCGGTGGATTGAGCTTCTGGATAGATAGAGCTTTCTGAGGGAATAGATTGTGCTAGCGCGATCGCGCCTTGAACATCTCCTGTCTGATATTTGTCCTTCGCTATAACTAAAATGTTTGATGAAGACTCTGACGGAAAAGCATTCAGCAGAGAATAAAGTCCGCCTGTTATTACTAAACTATTCGCTGCAATCCCGATTCCAAGCCCAGTCAGTATTGGAGAATGTTGAGGTTTGTAAGAGCGAGTATTTCTCTCGCCTTTCCTTGATTTTTGAGTTGGAAATTCTTTAATTGTGGCTTTGTGAGTTTCTTTTTTTTGACGATTAA
>NZ_JACJOQ010000629.1:0-6744 GCF_014695635.1 Coleofasciculus sp. FACHB-712
AAATTGACCATCACCGCACCTTGCGAACGGGTTTTCCAGAGGTGATTTGGGGGCCAGGAAAAACACCCGAACAGATTGCGGGGATTATGGAGGCGATGCGATCGCGCAACCCTGTCGTCATGGCAACGCGGATTGAACCGGCAGTCTATGCCCAGTTGCAGGAAAAAGTGGCAGGTCTCCAATATTACGCTTCGGCGCGAATCTGTGCCATTTCTCCTGCCACCCTAGAACCCCAGTATTCGGGCACCATTGCCATCCTCTGTGCCGGTACTGCCGATTTATCCGTCGCTGAGGAAGCAGCGGTTACAGCAGAACTTTGTGGCTTCCAGGTGAAGCGCCTCTGGGATGTCGGCGTCGCGGGTATCCACCGCCTGTTAAGTAACCGTCACGTCATTGAATCGGCGAATGTGCTAATCGTCGTTGCCGGGATGGAAGGTGCTTTACCCAGCGTCGTCGCTGGTTTGGCTGATTGTCCCGTGATTGCAGTTCCCACCAGTGTCGGCTATGGTGCGAGTTTCGGCGGACTTGCGCCACTCCTGACAATGCTAAACTCTTGTGCAGCAGGGGTGGGCGTAGTGAATATTGATAATGGCTTCGGTGCGGCTATCTTAGCTGGACAAATTTTGAGAACGGCGCACAAACTGAAATCATCTGAGCAGTAGAGTGGTACTGCCCGCTCATGCTATGAGGGCGAGCAAATCACTTATATGCTGTTTAATGATGGAGAGATTTTGATGATATTTTTACCCATCAGCGAAACCCGATGCCTACCTCCAAGACAGAATCAAAGCAACTTCTAGAACGCTTAATTTTTGAAGATGAACGTCCTAAAGACTGGGTACAAGATGTTTGGGGATTGAGTCCCACTTTGGGAGACAGCGCTGCCAAATTACTAGAAGTTTTTGAAGCGTTGATTGAGTGCTGTCCTGAAGAGAAATTAGAAAATTTATTGCAAACTTTGTATCAGGATTCGCTTGAGTAATTATTTTAATTAAGGACGCGATCGCACCCTTTTTTAATTGAAAGAAGCGATCGCCATCAGGATGCGATCGCTTCTAGGGAACTTGCGGGCAATTTTCTTAATACATTACCCGCCTTACACCAGACCACAGCGCTTTAGGCTTAAGCAGCTTGGTTAGACTCATTCAAGGCAGAACGCTTATTCAGCGATAGCATCACGCGAGAAACTCCCGTGGACAGAACGCTGGCACCCACCAGGGTTCCAATCAACCAAGGGGCATTGAAGGGCCACTGGAACCAAATCATTGCGCCCAATACCAGCGTAATGATGCCGTCTGTCAGTACCCATGTCCAATTCTGTTGCGGACGCACCCGGAATGCCAGGATCAGGTTAAATACACCTTCGGTCAGCAAAAAGCTACCTAGCAACAGAGTCAGCGTCAGGACACCTGTTAAGGGGTAGAAAAATAGCATTACGCCTGTAGCAATGTAGAGGGCGCTCAACAGGAGTTTCCAAATGAAACCTCCTTGCTCGCGGGTTTGAAAGGCATAGACCGCCTTGGTCGCTCCCGCACTCGCTAAGATCAAAGCAATCCAAGTCTCAGCGACAATTGTCGAGACATTCGGTACAGCGATCGCAACTATCCCCAAAACAATCAGTAGAGCGCCAGTCAAAAGCGATCCATTAATACCTTTGTTCTTGTTGATATCAGTAGAAACGTCGGTTGTCATACAAATTTTTTTTTCTATGCACGAGTGGGCTATATATTCAGGCTAAGAAATTTCTCATGAACTGGATAGAACCTTAAGGTAGACCACCCAGCCACACTAAGCTCTACCCACTGATATAGTTTGCGATCGCACTTTCCCGACAATTAATCCCGTCAATTTATGGGAGCGATCGCTTAGCTGTGTTAGACGGTGTTGAGCTTGAATTGACAGCAGAGCAAATTTTTGGCTGGTTGAGAATGAGAAGTTAATTGGTTAGGGTTGTCGTGCGGAAGCGATCGCACCTTTATTCTGTTTATATGTGTTGAGCTTGCAGGCAATCTTATTCAGGGCTGTACTAAACAGTCTCACTATTCGCTCCAACCTAATGGCAATCCCACTTTTCCCTTCATTCATTTGCGCGATTTGTTATGCAACGCTTCGCCAACCTACCCTTCCTGAGAGCGCATTCCCGCTTACATACAACTTTACTCCAAGCTCACAGCGCTGGTCTTGAATTTTTGTAGTGTGGGGGTGTTAGTTGCAATTCAAGCTTGCAGTTAATTGAGCTTTACTTATCATAATTTGATAGTAAAAGTAGCAAATTTATGGGCAGCAGAATCACTTTCTCATATAATACTTTCAGAGATTTACAAGACTTTTAGAGGCTCTTGACGAGGCAAATATTCATACACTCCTAACTTATGAACGAACCGAAAAATAGCAAAGCTCCTCAATGGGGCAGAATCCTTGTCGCTATTGGATTAGGAATGCTCGCAGTATCAATTGTACTGGTCTTCCTGGGAATTTCAGGTGCGGTGTTGCATAACGTACTACAACTGGGTGGAATTGCAGTTGCAGTAGTTGGTTTCATCTTGTGGAAAGTTGTCAAGGTCTGATGCAGACAACGTTTGCCCGCATCTTTACCGAAATTCAATTAAGCGATCGCATTTGTCTGTCAATTGATGGGCGCGATCGCTCATTCACAAGGCGAACACTCAATCAGGAATCAAACGCAAAGCGCAATCACTTTCGAGGTTCTTTTAAAACTTTCCAGAGAAAAAAGGCAGGATTTTGTCTTATTTGATTTGAATAATCTGTAAAAGGTTTATATCCTCTTGCAGCAGCAACAGCTAATCCAGCTATGCTCAAGCCTCCGGTTTGGATAGCAGTTGCAAGACTAGCTAGCAAAATAGTTCCATCAAGTATCCAAGAACTTCTTCTAATTTGTCTAACTCTTTGGCTGATAGCATGAAGTTGAACTTCAGTTAACTCATGAAGAGCATTTTCAGCTTTGATTTTTAGTTCTTCTGGATCTTTTATCAATCTCAAGTCTCTAAACTGTTTATCAAGATGTACTCTGAAGTTCTGGAACTCCTCACCATAGTTCATTCGTATATTCATGATTGTATCTATATCAACATTCTCTAAAAACGGCAGTTCTATATTCATCATAATGTTAGCCGTATTAGTTTTTATTTGCTCTTTAGGGGAGAAAACTTGGCTCAGAAGACTAAATACTAATTGTGATTCCGATAAATAAGCAGAGCCGAACTTTGCAGCCATCAAATTTTTTCTGAAAACACCATCATATAACTGCTTACATGACAAATAAAAAGACTGATTGACCCAGGCAATGAATTCATCTCGATCGGGAGGAGTGTTTAGTAATTTTATCGTGGCTGAAAATTCACCTTCTTGTCCATCAAGGACACTAGAATCAATTTCCCCCAGGGTATAAAAATAATGACAGCTGTTTAAATGCTCTCTGAATTGAATAGCAATTTCTCTACAGGGCTGTAGCTCTTTAAATTTGATAAGTCTCGGATTATTGGGTAATCGGTCTAGTGAATTGATAATAGCGTTTTCCTTGAAAAAATTGATGATTTGCTCAGGTAAGACATCATCAAATCCATTATTTGAGTAGAGAATAGGTAGCTGTTCTGGCGTTTCAAAAAAGTAACTTATCGGGAAAAATTTTACATAATCAGCAACTACCATTGGAGTGAGACTTTTCATGTAAGCTGCGACTTCGGCTAATTTTACCTTATCGACCAGTTCTTCATTCATACCATAATAAGTTTTTGTTGCTATAGTCAAACTATTTTCCTTATAGGTAAGGGCAAAGATAGGATCGCTTATTATGTATTGTTCGATGTAGAAAGCACTTTGTTTCAACAACATTAAGTCAGGAATCTCAATTCCTGAAACTACTTTAAAGCTAGATTGATTTGCTAAAACTTCTTCTTCAAGTTCACGCTGATTAGATAAACAGAACTCCCTATACTTACTTAGCTCATTCAGGATTTCTTGTTCAGAAATAGTCCTAAACTTATCTTGAATTAGCACATTGTCGAACAAAAAACTTTCAGCCAAGAAATCAAAAGCTCTAGAACCCATCGTTTCAACCATTCCTTGGGGTTATGCCCATGCTAGCGTATAGCTAGATAAGAAGGCAGACCTCATTACAACCTTTGAGAATAGTAGGATTGAGCCTAACAAAGGCAGCAAGAAACGATGCCCAAAACCGATTGCTCCTAAGCCTTTTGGAGCCTTCCGCATAAGGAATCTGGAAAACAAGACTTACTCAACTTCATCGGTGCGAGCGCACCCAATTAAACACTTGATTAACCGTCAAGTCTAATGAAACACCTTCCAGAACAGGTAAGAGATCGCTATCTCTCAGCAATGCCATCCGAGCATCTGACCACAGCACAATAATCACTCGTTCTGTCGGATCGATAAGCCACCCTAATTGAGTTCCTTCTTGCAGGCAAGTTTGAATTTTAGCAATCAATTTAGTGGTGCTTTGATCGGGTGAGAGAATCTCAATCATCCAATCAGGGGCACCTTCAACAGCGATATTCTCAGAAGGGACTCGGTCTTGGTGAATAACGGTAATATCAGGAACAACAGAATTACTACTTAAGATGCAGCGTAGCTCTGGAAAAGCTTCATAGGGTGAATCCGCTTGGTCAATTGCAGCCGTCAGCCGTTTCTGCAAGATGCTGTGGAAAGCTGTGGGCATAGATTTTTGATTTATTTGTCCGTCAATTAACTCCCAAGCTGGCGACTCCTCAATATTCGGCAGCTTCAGGAAGTCTTGCAGTGTGAGCCGTTGGGTAGTGGTAGCCATCAAGATTCGTAAGATTGCTTGTTACTTAGCGGTTAAAGCTAGGGTTGCGATAGGTATTGCCCACCGCAACCTTTGAGACTTATAGATTGAGTTTAACCAAGGCAGCGAGAATTGATGCTCAAAAGCGATCGCGTAACTTATGCCCCACAAGCGCGGCTTCTCTTGCCTACACTTTAAACTTCTCGGTAATCCGCTTCATTGCCTCATTGACATTTTCTCGGCTATTAAATGCCGAAATGCGGAAGTAACCTTCACCCGCAGCACCGAAACCAGAACCAGGAGTACCGACAACATTGCAGGTTTGCAGCAACTTATCGAAGAAATCCCAACTCGATAAACCATTGGGCGTTTTCACCCAAACGTAAGGCGCATTTACGCCACCATAAACCGCTAATCCGGCTGCTGTCAGTTGTTCGCGGATAATTTTGGCGTTTTCCATGTAGAAGCTAACTAGAGCCTTAGTTTGCGCTTGTCCTTCCTCGGAGTAAACCGCCTCTGCTCCGCGTTGCACGATGTAGGACACGCCATTAAACTTGGTAGACTGGCGGCGGTTCCACAGCTTCCACAGTTCCACATCAGAACCATCGGCGGCTTGTGCTTTCAGCGTTTTCGGCACAACCGTCAACGCACAACGGGTTCCGGTAAAGCCTGCATTTTTGGAAAACGAGCGAAACTCGATCGCACAATCTCTTGCACCTTCAATCTCGTAAATTGAATGGGGAAGCTCTGGATCGGTTATAAAAGCTTCGTAAGCCGCATCAAAGAAAATGATGGAACCATGAGCTTTCGCATAGTCTACCCACGCTTTCAGGTGTTCTTTGGTGGCGGTTGCTCCCGTAGGATTATTGGGGAAGCATAGATAAATTAAGTCAACTTTCTGCGAAGGAATCTCGGCGGTGAAGTTGTTCTCTGCGGTGATGGGTATATACACCAAGCCGCCAAACTCGCCCTTATCGTTAGCAGCGCCAGTGTGTCCCGCCATCACGTTGGTGTCTACATACACGGGATAAACCGGATCGGTGACAGCGATCGCGTTATCGTCGCCGAAGATATCGAGAATATTACCCGTGTCGCACTTAGAACCGTCGGAGATGAAGATTTCGGAAGCATCAACTTCGCATCCCCGCGCCTGGAAGTCATGCGCCGCAATTTTCTCCCGCAACCAAGCATAACCCTGTTCTGGGCCATAGCCTTTGAAGGAACCGCGATCGCCCATATCTTCAACGGCTTTAATCATCGCCGTGCGACACGCTTCTGGTAGGGGTTCGGTGACATCGCCAATCCCCAGGCGAATAATTTTTGCGTCAGCATTTGCCTCTGCGAAGGCATTCACCCGCCGCGCAATTTCGGGAAACAGGTAGCCAGCTTTGAGTTTGAGGTAGTTATCGTTAATCGTTGCCATGTTGAATCGCCACGAACGCCGTAAAATAGCTTACTGCCAATCGTCGCGTTACGATTCCACGGTTAATACTGTTGAGTGAATAAAGATTATAGATTGGGTCAGTGCGCTAGCGTCACTCCCCGATTACAGATAGCCAACTAGGATAAGCAAAAGAATCCTTAGCTTGCAACTTTGAACCAGGGTAAGTTTTGAACACCTGGCTGGCTACCGCTTGAAGATTATCCATCAACTTGTCATCTTCGCCTGTAGCTTCAAAAGCCAGACTCCACGAATCCTTGCCATTAATATCTAGCTGAGTGAGTTCAACAGCACAGTCTTGGTAAACACGCTGCGATCGCATCTTCTTCACATTAGACCTCTTGCGGAATTAAGAGAAATAAGCTAAATAGAGGAAGGATTAATTAACAGTTATAAACAACTAAATGAAATATAAACAAGCTTTGTCAAATTCACCATCTGACTTCAAAAGGCTGTATGGAGTGACACCAGAAACGTTTTGGGAAATGGTGCAAGTAGTGCGGGATGCCAAGCAGGGCAG
>NZ_JACJOQ010000063.1:0-9427 GCF_014695635.1 Coleofasciculus sp. FACHB-712
TGAATCTGAGTCGCCTGCGTGTCGAGCCGCAAGAGGCAAGAGTCGATCGGGCGTCCACACCCAACACTCAACACTCAACCCCTGCCCAACCCGCTAAGCCAGTCGTTGAACCCGTTGTTCCTAGTGTTCCGCAGATTCAGCAGGAAGCGCCACCAAAGACGCCCTCAGCGGCGGCACCACCACCAGAACCGAGAGAATCGACCGAACCTCCTGCGCCAGTTTCTCAGCCTGGAGAGGGTACGGATCGAAGTGTCGAACTCGATCGAGTTTGGCAACAGGTGATTAATCACGTCCAGCTATTTGGGACGCAAGAATTTTTGCGTCAACGATGTCGCTTACTAAACTTTAATGGTCGGGAAGCAATCCTGAGTGTCAGTTCAACGGGTTTGTTAAAGTTAGCCCAGACAAAATTGCCAGATGTGGAAGCAGCTTTTTCAAAAACCTTTCAATCTAAGGTAAAAGTCAGCTTTCAAGTTAGCGGGGGGGCTGAGGTGAAGTCTCATCCTGCCTCAAAACCGCCAAACGCTGAAAGGTCTGATTCTTTAGGAACATTGCCCAGTAAAAATTCCGTAGGAGCGATCGCATCTGGGACACCGACTCCTCAAGCACCGCCCGTACAGCCTTCTGGGGAAGGCAAGACAGGGAATGGCGCTAGTAACGATTTAGCACCCCCTTCAACCAGCCCGCCGCCGTCAAAGATGCCACCGCAGGAGAAGCATGAGGTGAAGAACGGCAGTTCTTCAGCTTCACGAACTCCAGCCGCTACTGCCCAACCACCCGCACCGCCCGATTTAGAGTGGGACGATGAAGTCGCGATCGCTGCCAAACGCCTCGCGGACTTTTTTAAAGGGGAAATTGTCAAGCTGGCTGATGAGCGAGAGGAAAATTTGGAGACTTTAGATTTACCGTCTCTTTCCGAGATGCCGACGCGCTTGCCACTCGAAGAGATGATTCATTCTGCCGACGAGCTACTCAATGAGTGGCAAGAAGATGATGATGTAGGGTTTTAGAGTAAGAACACGGCAGTGCTGCGTCCTATTTAAAAAAAGGGACACGGTACTGCCGTGTCCCTTTTTTTAAAACTCAAAACTTAAAACTCAAAACTTTCCTCGCTATTGCCTTGATGCACCGTTTTAATCCATTTCAGCCGCTTCGGTCGCACGGACATCCGGGCGGTAGTAGCCGCGATGATTACCATCCAGTGCAACATATAAAGGACACCCCGTAAGGTTTGCAATAGGGTGACGAAAAAGACCGATGCAGTCAATTTCTCTTCTTTATGGGTGCGGCGCAGACCGACGAACATCCCCATCAGAAACAGAATGAACGTCATTCCGGTGATGGGGCTGAGAATCGGCAGACGATTCCGCGCGATCGCCATTAGGCAGTCGGGCACGGCAGCGGCGGGCAGAATATACTGGGTGAGCAGAAACGAGAACGCATCAATGCTTTTGAGGGTGCCCATCCGGTTTGAAACCAGGAGACGCCAGTAGTCCAGATAGCGCTGGAATCCCCCTTCTGCCCATCGATTGCGCTGGTGCCACAGTGCCAGCGCGCTGGTGACGCCTTCCTCATACACGGGGGGAAAGATCAGAAATTCGATATCCCACCGATCCAGGTGTAAGCGGATCGTTAAATCCAAGTCGTCCGTGATGGTTTCCTCATTCCACCCACCGCAATGCTCCAAGGCAGCTCTGCGGACAAATTGACCGTTGCCTCGAAGTTCCCCGATGCCGCCAATGGCAATGCGCTGCTCCTGGAAATAGGAGTCCAGTGCCATTTCTGCCATCTGACCGCGAGTCCAGAAATTCAGCGATGGGTTCGCGATCGCTTTTCGCATCTGCACGGCTCCCACCTGTTGCCGCTCAAAACTTGGGCAAACCCGACGCAGCATATCTGGTGGCACTTGGGCGTCGGCATCAAATACCCCGACAATTTCTCCTCGCGTCAGGGACAACACTTGATTCAGCGCTCCCGATTTGCCGCCAACCCCATTCGCACCTCGGCGCAGGACTTTTAACTGGCGATATTCCTTCGCCAGATGCTCTAACACGAGGGGGGTTCGATCGGTGCTGTGGTCGTCAATCACCCAAACTTCATACCGATCTACTGGGTAGTCCTGATTACACAGCATTTTCACCAGGTTGCCAATAACAGCTTCCTCATTTTTAGCTGCCACCAGTAGGGAAACAGAAGGCCATTGGTCTTTTGTTGCTTCCGACAACGGCGCTGGGACTGGTCGGGGTCGCGCGAATACGACGCGGAACGCCTGAATCACCAACAGTCCGGTCAGTCCTAGGACTAACCACGAACCCCAAACAAACAGATGTAGGGCAATGATGCTGCCCCAAATCACCGTTAAGGCGAACGCCGCTTTGCGTCGGCGTCCTGCCAGTCCCTGAAAAAAGTCGCTCTCAAATTCTTCTGTAGAAACTTCATTGATTGCGTCTCTACATTCAGACAACAGAGAATCGAGCGGTTCAAGCTCGTTGTAAGAATCTTTTTCGGGCCAGGAATTCTCCGGCATAGGTTACTTGATTCAACCACCAATACTTATCTACACCCATAAAGAAGCTGGGGATCAGGTAACACCATACCGTACATCCTTCGCACACGGACAGTTTGCCCTGAGATTGGCGGTAGGATTCCACTTCCTCTGACTGGCGATAGAGGTCGTAAAGCTTACCGTTAATGGGAACGCCGGTTTGGGCAAAGTGATAGCAAGGTAGGAGTAGCTTGTCGTCGGGAGAAATCGCAATTACTGCATCTACCGCTTTACAGCGGGGATTTTTCGTATCATTCCCCCCAGCTTCAATGAACGCCAGTGCAGCCTTATTGTATCCGACATTCTTATATTTCTTGGCGGCGGCTTGAATTGCTGCCACCATGTCTGGGGTGGGATTCTTGTTGGAATTGTAGTGGTCGTGGGCGGTGAAAGCTGGGTTGAGCCATACCCTGACGCCTAGGCGTAGACCGAGTTCTGCGACTTCGTTAATGTGCTGATAATTTTGGGCGGTGACGGTGTGGTTGAGAACGGGTTGTTCGCCGAGTTCTTGCGCTAGAGCAACCGACTCAACTAGGGTGTCAAAAATTTTCACCCCTCGGGAATGGTCGTGAGTTTCAGCATCCGCACCATCTAACGAGAAATTCAAAAAGTCAACTAATCCTTGAATTTCTTTGGCTTTTTTGGGGTAAAGAATTGTATTCGTCGTCATGCTGGTCCAAAATCCCTGCTTTTTGGCTTCAGCGTAAATCTGACCAACATCTGCACGTAGCAGGGGTTCGCCACCCGTAAAGTCTATATACTTCAGACCCAACCGGCGCAAGTCCTTTAAGTTGTGTTGAATCGTGGCAAAGTCAGCTTCTTGGGGTGGCTCTAATGCCCAGATGTTACAAAAATGACATCGGGCGTTGCAGCGATAAGTTAAGTAGTAATTAGCAACTAAAGGAGGCATAGATTTCTCGCGTGAATAATTCCCTAACTTTATTCAGTCAGCGTAAACTAATCGGCAACAGATAGGAAGTTTTACTCAGGAATTGGGGAAAAGGGGAAAAAAATTCGCTACAAAGGGAAAAAAGGGGAAGGAAAACGAAAATTTCTCTACTACTCTTTCCTGCTCTTTCTCCCTCCCACATAGTCCTTAATTCCTTTAATGAATGAATTTATCCTGGGGAGGACGCGGGAACCTGTATATTAAGGTAAAATCACCATTAGCTCCACCGTCCAAGGCTAGAACTCTAAGCTATTGTGTTCCCAATCGGCTGTCAGAGCGCAGAAAATTAGGGACAACGCCCTACTGCCAGTCAGACGGAAATTGAGGAAGATTTAAGACAATGTCAATTGACCAACTTCAGCCTGCAAACCAAGGGGATGTCAGTGTCTACATGCCCTACTACCAGGGCAATAAGCGGAATATGTTGCCCTTGGCAATTAGCCTGTATCAAAAAGGGTCTTTAGAAGGGAATCGAAAAATAGAAGGCGGCGATAGCATTCCTTTTGTTGCCACCTGGTATGTGTCTAGGCTCCCATTGGATTTGACCCGTTGTCGGTTGCAGTTTGATGGAAATGCGGAACTGAGTTACGAAGTGATGATGGCAAATTCAGAGTTAGTCGATTTTTTAATCGACGTAATTATGAATTTCAAGCGCACTCGCACAATCGACTTTTCCCACACGTTCTATCGTAAGCTGCTACGAGCAGATGGTTGAACACTGTAGAAATGAGGAGTGAGGGTGTGCCAAAAGCGGCTAAATATTTGCTTATCGGGTCAACAGAAGCTTACAGTGGCAAGTCAGCAACGATCTTGGGGATTGCCCATCAGCTGAAAGAAAAGGGGCTGGATATCGCCTATGGGAAACCGCTGGGCACCTGTTTAAGTGAATCGCAAACAGATGCGATGGAGGAGGATGTTCGGTTACTCGCTCAGGTATTGAAGTTACCAGAAAACCGAATCAGACCGACTCTGCTGTCTCTGGATGAAGAGACGATTCAAAGACGCCTATCTGGAGAAGACCAGACGGATTACCGTCTGTCTCTGGAGCAGTATCGACGGGTGCCTGGTGCCCCAATGGTTTTATTAGAAGGGCCAGGAACTTTGGAAGAAGGCAGCTTATTCGACTTGTCTCTGGGACAGGTTGCTGAGGCGGTTGATGCGGCTGTTTTACTGGTGGCTCGTTTTCACTCGGTTCTATTGGTGGATGCGCTGTTGTCAGCCAAAAAGCGGCTGGGCGATCGCTTAACGGGTGTTTTGATAAACGATATTCCCGCAGCTAATCTGGAAGCCGCTGAGACGCTCGTACGACCTTTTCTAGAGCGGCAGGGGATTCCTGTGTTGGGAATGTTGCCAAGAAGCGAGTTGCTGCGGAGTGTCAGCGTTCGGGAACTAGTCAGCCAATTGAAGGCAGAAGTTCTGTGCCGTCCAGATCGGCTGGATTTAATGGTACAAAGCTTGACAATTGGCGCAATGAATGTAAATTCTGCGCTGAAGTATTTCCGTAAGGGAACGAACATGGCGGTGGTGACGGGAGGCGATCGCACGGATATCCAGCTAGCCGCCTTGGAAACTTCCACCCAGTGCCTGATCTTGACTGGACAATTGCCGCCACAACATTTTATCCTCAGCCGCGCTGAAGATTTAGAGATTCCGATTTTGTCGGTTGACCTGGATACGCTGACGGCTGTAGGAATTATTGACCGTGCCTTTGGTCAAGTGCGGCTCCACGAACCGATTAAGGTCGAGTGCGTTCGCCAGATGATGGCTGAAAACTTCGATATTGAGCGGTTAATGGCGACTTTGGGTTTAGAACCGGCGGTTACGGTGCAGTGAGCGAGTCCAAAACGTGGTGAATGTTGAGTTCTGAGTTAGGAATCCCTTTAATTCAAAACTCAAAATTCAAAACTTTCAAGAGCGACCAATGACCAAAGTTATCGTCTTCGGCAGCATTAACATGGATCTCGTGGCGCGATCGCCCCGATTGCCAGTTGCTGGTGAAACGCTACGGGGTCATGACTTTTTTACGACTGCGGGTGGAAAAGGGGCGAATCAAGCGGTAGCAGTGGCGCGGCTGGGGATTCCGACTCAGCTCGTTGGGCGTCTGGGTGCCGACAATTTTGGACGCGAACTCCTCGCCAATCTTCAAGCGTCTGGTGTCGAGACTGGGGCTGTTTTGGTGGATGAGGCGGCTCATTCTGGCGTCGCAGCGATCGCTGTGGGTGGGAGGGGACAAAATCATATTATCGTCGTCCCCGGTGCCAATGGGCGGGTGAACGAGAAGGATGTAGGACGCCTTAGCGATTTGTTACCCGGTGCTGCTGCATTGCTCCTTCAGTTCGAGATTCCGATGCCAGCCGTTGTTGCAGCTGCTAGAGCAGGGCGACAAGCGGGTGTCCAGGTCATTCTCGATCCCGCACCTGCTATCGAGATGGAAAATTTTGCGTCTGTTTTATATCCGTTGGTTGACATCATCACCCCCAACGAAATTGAGGCGGGGCAATTGGTAGGCTTTGCTGTGGATGGGCAAGAAACCGCTGCCAAAGCAGCCGCAGCTTTACGTCAACAGGGCGTCGGTACTGCAATTGTGAAACTAGGCGATCGCGGTGTCTTCTGTGCCACAGAGGAGGAAACATTCTTCGTCCCCGCTTTCCCTGTTCAGGCAGTTGATACTGTTGCGGCTGGGGATGCGTTTAATGGGGGATTGGCAGCAGCTTTGGCTTCTGGGCGTCCTCTCCGGGAGGCAGTAATCTGGGGTGCTGCCGCTGGTGCGATTTCGGCAACTATTGCCGGTGCCCAACCCTCTCTGCCCGATAGAGAGACGTTCGACACATTTCTCAGAAACAGAGGGATTCTATAGTTGAGTGGAAAAAGGGAAGGATATTCAGTATATTTTTATGATTAATCCCGTATTTGGTAACGATAATTCCGCCTTTTCAAGGTATATTTAAATAATAGAAATCCGTTTTCAATAAATATTGAAGCTTAGTTCTTCCTTATCAAGTTTATTATATCGAAAAAAACAAATAACTTCTAGAGGGTAAAACAAAAAGTTTTCCCTGATTATTTAAATTTAAAAGCTATTTTCTGGGAAATTACTTGCCAATATCCTCATTCCATAACTGGGGATTGTTCTGGATGAAATCGGTCATCAACTGCTTGCAGTCATCCAGGTTTAAATCAATCACTTCAACACCGTGGGATTCCATGAATTCCTTGGCACCGGAGAAAGTTGCAGATTCACCGGCAATGACTTTTTTAATCCCAAATTGGACAACAGCACCAGCACAGAGGTAACAAGGCATCAAGGTAGAATAAAGCGTTGTATCTTTGTAGCTGCCGATTCTGCCAGAATTGCGTAAGCAATCGATTTCTGCGTGGGTAACAGGGTCGTTGTCTTGGACGCGCTTATTATGTCCTCTCCCGACAATTTGCCCATCTTTAACTAGAACTGAACCAATGGGAATTCCCCCCTCGCTGAGTCCCTGTTTAGCTTCGGCGATCGCATCTGTCATAAAGTCGTCCATAACAGTTTAAATCCTGAACAAGTAGGTTTTTTTAAGAATACTGTTATTCCGTGGAAAAGGTTTGGTTTTAAACACAAAGGTACGCAAAGGTAAGCGTAGAGGTACGCAAAGTTTAGACTTTGCGTACCTCTATTGGTAAGAATGGGGACTATGGATTTAGTACGCCGGAATGTCCGGGGATGTCTCCTAGCGGTTCGCAACGTCCACCCAAATATTTAGAGAGAAACTCTTCTGCGATCGCGTAAAAGTGCAGTCGGTTTTCGGGACGGGCGAAACCGTGTCCTTCGTCGGTGTAAAGGGCGTATTCTACAGGCTTATTTGCCTTTTGCATCGCCTCGACGATTTGTTCGCTTTCCGCCTGCTTCACCCGTGGATCGTTGGCACCTTGGGCGATTAGCAAGGGTTTAGTTATGCGGTCAACGAAAAATAAGGGCGATCGCGATTTGAGAAATTCTTCTTCCGTCTCCAAGTTGCCGACCCGATAGTAGAAATTCGCCTTCAGCGGTTCCCAGTAGGGCGGGATACTTTGCATCAGCGTAATCAGGTTACTCGGACCAACGATGTCCACACCGCAGGCAAAGACATCCGGCGTGAAAGTTAATCCCACTAGGGTTGCGTAACCGCCGTAAGAACCGCCCATAATGGCAATCTTTTGCGGGTCGGAGATGCCTTGTTGCACCAACCAGTTGACGGCATCAATAAGATCGTCGTGCATCTTCGCCGCCCATTCCCGGTTGCCAGCATTGACAAAGGCTTTGCCGTAGCCGGTGGAACCCCGGAAATTCACTTGCAGCACCGCGTAACCCCGGTTTGCCAACCACTGCGCTTGCGGGTCGTAACCCCAAGTATCTCGCGCCCAAGGACCACCGTGAACCAGCAACACGGTTGGTAAATTCTGTGCGGTTATTCCTACAGGTGTTGTCAGGTAGCCGTGAATCGTCAAGCCGTCTTGGGCTTGGTAGGAAATCGGTTGCATGGATGCCAGCGACAACCCTTCGAGTGTGGGTTTGTTGCTGAACAGGAGGGTGCTGGTCTTGGAGTCTCGATTATAGGCGTAGTAGTAGACCGGGCCGTCATCGGTGAGGAAAGCGACTAGCCAATTTTTGTCGGCAAGGTCACGGGAGGAGATACCGAACTCTCCGGGACGAATTTGGGCGATCGCTTCAAAATCTGCGGCGATACTTTGGTCAAGTACCTGCCATTCTTGTTTCTCTTTGTAGAAGGAAACTGCCTGGATAACTCGCGTAATTGGGTGAATGACGATGCCGCCTAGATCGTATTGGGGATCTTCGGCAATTACGGTTTCTTCGCGAGTAGTGACATCGAAAGCAATCAGACGACTGGCATTGGCATCGTGACTACCGCTGATATAAAGCGTTTTGCCATCTTCCGAGAAGCTGACGGCACCGCCTTCATCATCTGGCCCCCAGTGACGCAGCGTTTCCCAATCGCCTTGGCTTGTTTCCCGGAATAATAGGTCAGAACCCCCATCAGGCGTGGCAGCGGTAGCGGCACGTACCTGGAATTGGGCATCTACTGTCCAGCTAACGACATTGCCTGGGTTTTCGGCGTATAAGTCAACCGCACCGTTAGCCAGGTTGATGCGGTAAACGTCAAACTTTTGCAAGTCATTCAAGTTCATCCCCACCAACACTTGATCGGGAAACTTGGGGTCAAGATCCACTGGCTGTGCTTTCACCCCTTGGAATGGCGTTAAGTCGCGGACAATATTGGAGTGAATATTGACCGAATAGAGGTGAAAGTTTTCGTCGCCATCTGAGTCTTGCATATACATCAGCTGGTCGGCGTTATAAGTCCAGAAGAAAATCCGGATACCGCGCTTCTTATCTGCGGTGAGTTGGCGGTCGTCTTCCTGTCCGACTGTCCGCAACCACACCTGCAAGACATTCTTCTCGTCGGGGGCGATGTACGCCAGATACTTACCATCCGGCGATAGTCGCGGACTGGTGCGTTCTGGGTTGCCGAAAAGAATCTCGCGGGGAATCAGCGGCGGTAGTTGGGTTGCCGATCGCTCAATAGTTGATTGCATTTTTACCTCTTACTACTCGATCTCCTTATTCTTACTTTGCTCATAGAACTCGCGAATCCCCCAGTATGGTTAACCGACCCGATAAAAAGCGAACTGACAAGTCAGCGCAAGCTATCGCGTTTCTTATGTTGCGGAGAATGCGATCGCGTTTCTTATGTTGGGGAGAATGCAATTTAATGGGTTTGCTCTGCTCGCTTCACACACGATGCCTAAAATGAACTAGGAGAATTTTGAGTATGATGAAATTACCATACCCAAAACTCATACTGATGCAGAAAGTCACAATCTCTTTAGAAGATGACATCCTGCGATTTGTAGATCGGCAGGCAAAAGGCAACCGCAGCGCCTATATTAACGAT
>NZ_JACJOQ010000630.1:0-14186 GCF_014695635.1 Coleofasciculus sp. FACHB-712
TGATGCCTGCCACGATGCCTAAATGATCGATATCTTTGACTTGGATGTTGGTGGGCTGTTGAGTCATTGCTTAAAAATACCTCTGACTCTACCAGCAACCTGCGGAATCTGGGTTAAACGGTAAGCCCTAGCCGCAAGTATCGCAAGATACCTTTGAGTTTCACTAGCAGCATTTAGCGATCGCGCAATTACTCAAGACGCAAGCCATTATCGGACAAGTTCCTGGATAATCTTAACGGGAATGTGTACCGAGAGCGATCGTGTTGTCTTTCCCCTGCACCACTGGACACTCCCTATCAGTCTGGGCTAAGACTGTAAACTGCACTCAATCAACATCTTCTTTCAGCTATGCGCCCTCAACTCGGAATCTTTGCGCTTATCGCTTTCCTAGCTACCATTTCAGCGCCTTTGAACGCGCCTTCCATAACACAGGTGTTGGCACAAACTTCAGAATCCCGCAAAGTAGAAGCTGAACGCCTTTTAGAGCAAGGTATTCAGCAGATTGATAACCGTCAACTTGACAAAGCCTTACAGTCGATACAACAGGCATTGACGATTTATCGAGAACTCAAAGATCGTCAGGGAGAGGGAACCGCTCTAGCAAACCTGGCAAGTATTTACTATTGGGTGCAACAGTACTCTCAAGCAATTGATTTCCAACAGCAAAGTTTAGCGATCGCGCGAGAGATTGCAGATCGTCCCTTAGAAGCGAAGAATCTAAGACAATTGGGAAGTACGTACTCGGCGCTGGGACAACATCCCCAAGCAATCGAGTATCTGCAACAAAGTTTAACTCTTGCACGGGGAATTAAAAATAATAAAAGTGAAGCAGCCGCTCTTGGTATGCTGGCTCTTGCTTATCAACAAATAGGAAACTATCAGAAAGCGATTGATTCTTGGCAACAAGCACTCCCTATTTTTCAGCAACTCAAAGAACGTAGGGCTGAAGGAGCTGCTCTTACATCTATCGGAAGTTACTATCAGTTGCTGGACAAGTACCCTGAAGCTCGAAAGTTCTTCCAACAAGGTTTAGTTATTGCCCAAGAACTGAAAGATCGCTCTAGCCAACAGGTAATTCTTGCACTTCTGGGTCATGTTCATGAATCCCTCGCTGAATACTCCCAATCTATTGATAAATATCAACAAAGTTTAGTTATGGCGCGGGAAATGGGGGAATCGGCAATTGAAGTAGAAATTTTGAATAATTTGGGCGGGATTTATGCCAATCTATCAAGATATCAGGAAGCAATTGAATATTATCAGCAAAGCTTAACCATTGCCAGAAAAATTAACGCTCGCCAATCAGAAGCAGGTATTCTGTCTAATTTAGGCACTGTATATAAAAATTTGAATGATTCTTCCCAAGCAATTCGCTATTATCAGCAGAGCTTAGCAATTACCGATGAACCCAATAATCAACAAAGTGCCTTAGAAGTTCGAGAAAAACGGAAATTATATGCCCAAACAATCCTAAACTTAGGAAACATTTATCAAGAAAGTGGCACAACAGATAAAGCAAAAGAATTTTATCAGCAGAGCTTGAAAATCGCCCAAGAAATCAACGATCGTGATTTGCAAGCAGATATCTTAAATTTTTGGGGAATTCTCTCCTATCAAAATCTGGGAGATTACCGGCAAGCTAGTGAATATTATCAACAAAGCTTAGCCTTAGCTAAACAAAATAATAATAAACGCGGGGAAGCAAAAGCGATAGGCAATTTGGGACTCGTTTATAATTCTATGGGCGAGTACGATAAAGCGATTAATTACTTTCAGCAGGATCTTGCAATTTCTCGCGAAATTAAAAATAAACGAGGGGAAGCCATCGCCTTAAACAATTTAGGGCTAACTTTTATGCGTGCGGGTAAGCTATCGGAAGCCGAAACATATTTAAAAAATGGAATCGAAGTATTAGAATCTGTCCGAACCGGATTAGGTAGAAATGATGCTAATAAAGTATCACTTTTTGAAGATCAAGTCAGCACTTATCGCAATTTACAACAAGTTTTACTTGCCCAAAATAAAATAGAAGCCGCATTGGAAATTGCTGAACGGGGGAGAGCAAGAGCCTTTGTTGAGCTATTAGCTTCGCGGTTATCTGAAGCATCCGTTCAAGCTACGCTTACCTCACCGAATATCAACAAAATCAAAGAGATTGCCAAGCTTCAGAACGCTACCTTGGTTGAATATTCTATTGTCTACGAAGACATAGATGCCATAGGAAAAAGATCGCAATCCCAAACATCTGAAATTTATATTTGGGTAGTTAAACCAACCGGCGAAATTGCCTTTCGTAAAGTCAACCTTAAGTCTTTGCGACAGCAAAAAAAGAGTTCTTTGGAAGAGCTTGTTGTCAGCAGCCGCGAATCGATTGGTGTTAGAGGCCGTGGTTTAGGTGTAGAGGCTAAAGTTACTGGAAGTCAAGCAAAACAAGGTTTTAAGGAACTTCACGAACTACTCATTAAACCCATTGCTGATCTGCTCCCAAAAGACCCAAATGCTCGTGTTATCTTTATTCCACAAAGCGAACTGTTTCTAGTTCCTTTCCCAGCATTGCAAGATGCTTCTGGCAAATACTTAATCGAACAACATACTATCCTCACGGCACCATCAATTCAGGTACTGGATTTAACAAATCAGCAACAACAGCTTGTAGGAACGCGAAGTTCTACTTCTGTACAAAATCAAGATGTGCTGATAGTTGGGAATCCCACAATGCCGAGGGTTCCTGAAAAAATTGGCGATCCGCCAACTCAGTTACCAAGCTTACCGGGTGCAGAACGAGAAGCTTTAGCGATCGCGCCTCTGTTTAAGACTAAAGCTTTCACCGGCTCTGAGGCAACGAAAGCAGCGATTCTGCAACAAATACCCACAGCACGAATCATTCATCTCGCGACTCATGGTTTACTAGATGATATTCGAGGATTGGGAAGTGCGATCGCGTTGGCTCCATCTGGCAACGATAACGGCTTACTCACCGCTGAAGAAATTCTAGACTTGAGATTCAATGCCGAATTAGTTGTCCTGAGTGCTTGCGACACAGGTAGAGGCAGAATCACTGGCGATGGCGTGATCGGCTTATCTCGCAGCTTAATGAGTGCGGGTGTACCCAGTGTAATTGTGTCTCTGTGGCAAGTGCCAGACGCTCCTACAGCCTCATTGATGACAGAATTTTATCAAAATCTTCAAAAAACACCCGATAAAGCCGCCGCGCTGCGAAGCGCCATGCTCAGCACCATGAAGCAACATCCAAATCCTAAAGACTGGGGGGCATTCACTTTAATTGGAGAAGCAGAATAATTAAAAATTGAAGCATTTCCAGACGTTGCACATTGGACGGATGATAATGTCGCGCAAAGACGCTAAGAAAAACTTAGCGTCTTTGCGTGAAATGAAAAAGAAAATCTTTCTTAATGTTGAATTTCTAATTCTGCTTCACCTTGGCAATTACCGTGCGGTGACGATGAGTATTGCGGGTAATTGTCGGCGCAGCGAAACCTGAATCTACTAACGCTTGTTCAATATCCAACGCAAAATACTCATCTAAATAAGGCTCGGTACTCTTGAGCAATGTCAAGATGTAGGGCGGCATTTTGGTATAAATCTCAGATTGAGGATTCATATCCATAATTGCCAAACAGCCACCGGGACGCAGTACGCGCCGCACTTCTCGGAAAATCTGCATAGTTGCTGACTGAGGCAACTCGTGGCACATCAAAAAGATAGAAACCAAATCGAACGAGGCATCTGGCAAACCTGTAGATTCAGCAGCAGCATGAACCCAGGAAATCGGTTTTTGGCGCTGTTGGGATTGGTACTGGGCAACTGCTAGAAAATAGGGCGACAGATCCAAACCCGTCAGCTTTGCTTGGGGATAAACATCTTGGAGGGCAAACGTACTCATTCCCACACTGCACCCCAAATCTAAAATATCTTGCGGTTGAGTAGCGATTTCGTTTTTGAGAATATCAAGATAACTCTGGCGCAGTCGGGCATCTCCTTGCGCCCCCGCATCAGGCCAAATTCCGGCGTGAACGGCATAAGCCGCAACTTCTACTTCCCAAGCGGCTTCCCAGCTTAAGTTACCACTTTCGTAAGCATGGAACGATCGCAGGTAATATTCTGGGTAAGTCAGTTGGGGGTTTTGTACTTGAGCCAGATGACTTTCCCAGTCGTATTGTGAAAACGTCTGTACTTGCTTTCTCCAAGGCACTCCAATCTTCTCGGCGCGTTTGATCATCATTGAACGCGCTTGCTGCTTGGCTAGATTGGCTAATGGCTTAATCGCTAGCAATCCGTTTACCAAGCGTGAAGATAATCCGAGTTCAGTATTTACTGTGGCAGTCATAAAGTAATAAGTAATGGGTAATGGGTAATAGGTAATGGGTAATAGTAAGTAACAAATGACCTTATAACCAATTACCAATCCTGAATAAAGATGTCTCAGTAGGATGAGCTTTTATCCCACCAAAGCTTGAAGGGTGGGCATTGCCCACCCTTCAAGAATATTACCAATTACTCATTCCCAGCGACTTCCTATTTGCCCGTTTTAGGCTTGAGTGCAAGTAACACCTCAACTTGACCCGTTGATGCGTCTGGTTGAGTCACGGTCAAACCAATACCATGCATGGAATTCAGAATTGCAGTGGTTTCAGGCGTGATGGAACTCTTTTGTGCTGGAGGTAGCTGGCGGTTCACCAAAGACATGGTTTTGTCCATGTCGAGGTAAAAATAGCCTGCGTTTGGCTTCTGCAAAGACCCCGTGACCGTTTTAAAAGATGTGCTATTGTCCAAAGGCTGGCTGGGCTTGTTTGCCATGACATCGGCGATGGGGCCACCAATCGCCACATACATCGTGTTTTCATCTATCCAACCATGCCCTAAGAAAGCGCCTTGTTGCGGGATTTGCCATTCTGTGACGGTTTTACCCTGAATTTTTCTAGGCGCTACGGCAATTGAATTTCCCTTAGCGATCGCATCCAATTTGTTGAAAGTGGCTTCAGCCGTTTTGCGATCGCTGGTTTGAAATATCAAGGCTCCACCAAATCCAACGGGTGCTAAAATTCCCTTGGTCGATGGAATCGCCGCGAGAGCAAATTCTCCATCCATCCATCCGAAGATATCTTTATCTAGGTCAAGA
Organism: Coleofasciculus sp. FACHB-712; assembly: GCF_014695635.1. NCBI lineage: Bacteria > Bacillati > Cyanobacteriota > Cyanophyceae > Coleofasciculales > Coleofasciculaceae > Coleofasciculus > Coleofasciculus sp. FACHB-712. The sequence continues at coordinate 5,141 of NZ_JACJOQ010000630.1, forward strand.
TTGACGAGTCTGAGTTGCTGTCTTGCCATGTCAAACCCCTGCTGGGCTTGGGGATCGGCTTTGGATTGTTCGACAACCGTTGCCCAAGTTTGGCTGATTCCATTTCCAGCGATGAGGGCAATTGTCTCAGCCGGAAGTTGAGACGCGACTTTGCCAGGAGAAGCCTTGTACTGAACTTTCATTACCGAGGGATCTACCTTTGCGATCGCCTTCATCCTCACACCGGCATTATCAATCCCAACACCCATCACCACCGACTGCACAGCCTTTAACTGCTTTAGGGTTTCTGGAGGAAGCGGGGGCGTATTCGGATTATTTGCCAGTGCTTGCTGCACCGTCCCCGCATAATCGGGGATATAGAATTGAGCGATGGAGTTTTGTACGTCTACACCCTTAGTCAGAAGGCTGGCTGCACCTGCTTTGCTAGCAAATGAAGGTTGTCCTTTAAAGGTATCAATGGCGAGTTGCACTGCTTCTTTTTCATCGGACATCACTAAATGACTGTCTAACAAAGCCGTGTAGGTTTTGCCACTTTTATCTGTGGTTTCCTCTATTTTGATGCCTTTGTAATCTATTTGTTTGGTTCCAGCTTTCTTGGCTTTCAGCTTATTTGCAAAACTTAAAGCACTTACTTTGTCTTTGACGCCAACCACCATCAACATCCGGACTTCCGGTGACGATTTTGGGGGTGTCGCTTGTGCCGGTTTTACAGTCGGTGATGGCAGAACAGCAAACATCACACTACCCAGCCAAGGCTTAACATCTTTTTCATAATTGATGTTGGATTCAGTCAACATCTCTTTGTTGAAATCCTTCAGCCCTTTATCAACCAATTTTTGGGCTTCCGGAGTCCCAAACTGTTGCAATTGCGCCCAGTTTTTCGGATCGGTGGAGACAAAACCCGCCATTAATGCTTCATCCGGCACCACTTTGGCACTTGCAAGAGGGCTGGTCGCATCGCTAAAAGAACCCTTCAAGTAAAGATAAGTACCGATGCCTCCGGCTACTACAACGGCAGTGCCAACAATAATAGGAACTATACGATTTGGTCTTCTTTCAGACATTTAAATTTTTCCTTAGATTATTACTGCTTGTGATTGTTATCGATACATCCACAAATGGCATTGTGGATTTTGCGGATTTAGCGGGAATCGCTGTAAGGAAAATTCGTAATTTTGCTTAGTCACGATTCCTACTAAAAGGATTGTTATTAAAATACTTCAACCTGATTTGGATAAACTCCGCAAATCAGAAATATGAAGTTTAAATACAAAAATCGCCTGCTGGTACGAGGGGAGAGGTTTCGCGTCAGATAAGGCTAAGCGATCGCGCTTTAAAACTCTTTCAACAATAAATTGCCCAGGAAAATCAAGATTCTCCCCTCTTTCACTGAGTAGGGGCATAAACACGCCCCTACTAAATGTCGCAATGCCTCGATATTTTCTTTGACTGTATGAAACCCCCCTGGCTCTCGAAAAGCGGAGAGGTACCTGGGGGCGAGGTTCCGGTTGTGTTGAAATCCATTGAGAGCCGTTCTATATCTGGTGATGGCAGTTAGACTAAAAGCGGAAACGATAGAGTTTTAAGTAGGGATGGATGCCGTGGAAGTGACACAGGCAGTCAAGCAGGGGGTACAGGAACTGCGACAGTTGTTGGACAAAGCCAGTTATGCCTACTATGTCCAGGATGCTCCCATCATGGAGGATGCCATCTATGACCGGCTGTATCGGGAACTGCAAGACTTAGAAGCCCAGTATCCAGAACTGGTAACACCGGACAGCATCACTCAGCGCGTGGGTGAGAAACCGGCAACTCAGTTTTCCTCGGTGCGGCACAATATCCCTCTCTATAGTTTGGAAAATGCCTTTAATATTCAGGAATTTGCCAAATGGCAGGAACGCTGGCGGCGACAAGTTCCCGAACTCAATACTTTTGAATATGTCGCGGAGTTGAAAATTGACGGTTCTGCGATCGCACTCACCTATGAAAATGGCATCTTGGTGAGAGGAACCACGCGGGGGGATGGCATCGCGGGGGAAGATATTACTCAGAATGTGCGGACAATTCGCGCTATTCCCTTGCGATTGAATTTAGAAAACCCTCCCACTCACGTAGAAGTTCGCGGCGAGGCGTTTTTAGGCTTAGATGTGTTTAAGCAAATTAATCAGGAACGGCAGCAAGCTGGCGATCAGTTATTTGCCAATCCTCGTAATGCAGCGGCGGGAACCTTGCGGCAATTAGATTCTCGGATTGTGGCAAAGCGGCGGCTGGATTTCTTTGCCTATACGTTGCAAATTCCTGGGAAGCATGATGCTGAGGTTGCCCGAACGCAGTGGGAATCGTTGGCATTGCTGCAACAAATGGGATTTAAAGTGAATCCCAATCGCAAGCTTTGCCAGTCTTTAGAAGATGTTCGGGATTATTATGACCAGTGGAATACGGGGCGATTAAATCTACCCTATATGACCGATGGGGTCGTCGTGAAGCTGAATTCGATTCCGCTTCAGGAAAAGCTAGGATTTACGCAAAAGTTTCCCCGCTGGGCAGTGGCGCTGAAATACGCGGCGGAAGAGGCACCGACACGGGTGGAAAATATTTCTATCAATGTGGGGCGAACGGGGGCGCTGACACCCTTGGCAGAGTTGCAGCCAGTGCAATTAGCTGGGACAACCGTACAAAGAGCCACATTGCACAATATTGATTATGTGCGATCGCTCGATATTCGGATTGGCGATACGGTGATTATCCACAAAGCCGGGGAAATCATTCCCGAAGTGGTGCGCGTATTGCCAGAACTCCGCCCAGAGGGAACTCAATCCTTCCAAATGCCCACCTGTTGCCCGGTGTGCAATCAGCCAGTGGTAAAGCCTGTTGATGAGGCGGTGACGCGCTGCGTGAATGCTTCTTGTCCCGCTATCCTCAAAGGGGCGCTGGTTCACTGGGCAAGCCGCAATGCACTGGATATCAACGGCATGGGCGAGAAACTGATGCACCAGCTAGTAGATAAAGGGGTGGTGAATTCGGTTGCAGATTTATACGATTTAACCGCTGATAGATTGGGCACCTTGGAACGGATGGGCAAGAAATTAGCCCAAAAGTTGGTGGATGCGATCGCGCACTCAAAAACTCAGCCTTGGTCGCGGGTATTATACGGTTTGGGGATTCGTCACGTCGGCAGTGTCAATGCCCAAACTTTAACTCAAAAATTCACCACCGTTGAGCAACTCGCTACGGCATCCGCAGCGAATATTGAAGCAGTGTACGGCATTGGCCCAGAAATTGCCCACGCTGTTTATGATTGGTTTCAAGTCCCGGCGAATCAAACATTAATTGACAGACTGAAAGCAGCGGGTTTGCAACTCGCCGCCGAGGTAGAAACCCCATCCGCAGAAAGTAGAAGCGTTCCCTTGCCCCTACAAGGCAAAACCTTTGTAATTACTGGTACGCTGCCGACTTTGAAGCGCGACGAGGCGAAAGCGTTGATTGAAAAAGCCGGTGGTAAAGTTACGGGTTCCATCAGCGCCAAAACCGACTACTTACTGGTGGGGGAAGATGCCGGTTCCAAGTTAGAAAAGGCTGAAGCGTTGGGAATCACCCAACTGAGTGAAGCCGAACTGCTGGAAATAGTCGAAGATTAGATGTCAACAGCAAACACACTAAGGAAAGATTGTAGGAGCGTGCGGCACAAAACGTATCGCTCCTTTTCCCTTTTCATCAGAATATACCAATGCCACTTCACTCTAGTTCCGGTAGATGGCGATTAGGGCTAGCCTTATCGCTTGTGACTGTATTTTTGTGGGGAATTCTGCCCATTGCCCTGACGGTAACGCTACAGGTACTCGATGTTTACACCGTCACTTGGTTTCGCTTTTTGGTATCGTTTGGGCTGCTAGCCGTTTATTTAGCCGCACGGCGGCAACTACCACCTGTCGAAAAATTGCGTTCAACGCCACTTGGATTGTTAGCGATCGCTATTGTATTTTTGGCGATTAATTACATTCTTTTTCTGCAAGGTTTACACCAAACTTCACCCGCTAACGCCCAAGTTCTCATTCAACTCGCTCCAGTTTTAATGGGTTTAGGAGGATTGGTTGTTTTCAAAGAACGTTATACTCTGCGTCAATGGGCGGGCTTAAGCGTCCTCACCTTAGGATTTGCGCTGTTCTTTCACGAACAATTAGCCAACTTACTGACAGCACAAGGCAAATATTTAATCGGCTGCGGATTAATCTTTTTTGCAGCAGTAACCTGGGCAATTTATGCTTTAGCACAAAAGCAGCTTCTACAAAGATTACCGTCTTCAAATATCATGCTGCTAATCTATGGCGGCTGTGCTGTTTTATTTAGCCCTTTTGCGGCACCTCAACCCATTCTGACACTGAATCCTTTACATTTAGGAATGCTGCTTTTCTGTGCTTTGAATACCATCATCGCTTACGGTGCTTTTGCCGAATCTTTGGAACATTGGGAAGCATCGCGGGTGAGTGCAGTATTAGCGACAACTCCCATTGTCACCTTAATCTCTGTGTCAGCAGTGTCAATGTTTTTTCCAAACCTCATTGCACCAGAACGCTTGACTGTTTTAGGAGTGGTAGGGGCGATTTTGGTAATATCGGGTTCTATTGCGATCGCCTTAGGGAAAGCTCGTTGAATGCATAATCAAGCGAAATAAAAAGAGCGATCGCCCTTTTTATTTCGCTCTTTCCCTCAATATCTCTGCTATGGCTTAATCAAACGCCTAGTTTGTGTTGCATGGCGATAGTTAGCCATCAGTTTTTCTCGCTGTTGATATGGATAATACATGATGGCAGCTAAGGATAAACTGGTTCCCAGTAAGGATAAAAACAGAAAGAAATTGAAGAATCCGACATTGAATCCTGTCCCTAAGCTCATGCCGAAACCTGTTATTAAAAGTGCGCTGCCAATGGCAATCTTTTCAGGAAATCCCCTTTCTTTATAATTTTTAATTACTGCCCCATTTAGGAAGCCAATTACTAGACCTGCCAAGGTTCCCAAGGCAGTAATCGCCGCCGGTAAGAACCCTGATGACAACAAAACAACTAACATTGTCACAGTGGTCAACCAAGCTGCAATCTTTATGCCTAGCACAGTTCTGATGCCAACTGCTGCCAGTAGAGTTCCGGCGCTAAACCAAGCCAAAAATACCGCGATTACTCCAACTTCAAAAATTGCTACAGATGTCCAAGAGGTAAATTTGAATAGAATTGCTACCATCCAAGCGATCGCGCCTGTCCAAAACCCAGTCATTGCCAAAGCAATTCCTAAAAGCAAAACCATTGAAATATAAGGTGGCTTTGGAGTTTCAAGCAGAGTTGTGCGAACTGTAATCGTGAGCGGGTAAGTTTCTGGGGAAGAATTGGTGTGTAATAAAATCTGACGGCTGTAGGTTTTATCTGCCATCAACTTATTCGTATTCACGGTGATTTTGCAATCAGCATGATTACCCTTAAATGTGGCTGGTTCAAAGGAAATCCAAGCATGAGAATTGGAATAGCGCGGATCGCTGTCGTGGGGGGCTACTTCCCAAGTCCCTTCTAGCAAAGTGTCCGGAACGGAATTATTAACCCTAACGGTTTGAGTTAATTTTTCGCCTAGTTGTGTTGTTTTTAATTCCAAAGCCAGTTGGCTAAATTTAACTTCCGGTAAGCGATTAACATAAATCGGCTTGAGAGCTTCCAAAGCAGCCGTAGCATTGGGGAAACGGTCTTTTGCTTTGGGTTCGACCATTTTTGAGAGCCAATCCACAAAACGCAGGCTCAGCTTGGGAAGCAGCGGCTTGAAATTAAGGCGACCATCTTCATCAAATAAGGTGTCAATTGCCGTTGATTTTGTCCCAGTTAACAAGCAAATGAGTGTTGTGCCTAAACCATATAAATCTGTCGCTTCGTTTAGCTGGCGGTTGTATATCTGTTCGGGTGCCATAAACCCAAATGTCCCAGCGGCGACGCTGCTCATTGCCATTTCCCCACTGCCAATTCGAGCTAAGCCAAAATCCACCAGATAAACATTTAGTTGTTCGTCTACGAGGATATTTTCAGGTTTAACATCCCGATGAATTACAGATGGAATGCGATTTTGTAAATAAACAAGAATCTCTAGGACAGAAACAGCAATTTTCTGGATGTCATCCGGGTCGAAACTGCGCGGAGAGGATAAAGGCAGGGCGTCTTTATGCTCCTGCACCATGCAAAAACCAGATTGGGTTTCAAAGGAATCGAGATAACGGGGAATTCCCGGATGATCGAGTCCTCGCAAGACTTGAATCTCGCGCTCATAAGCTTTAAAACCCGACCATTCAGACCCAACTTGGGCAAATAGAAATCGCTTCAGGATGACTGACTGCTCTGTGACGTTATCCTTTGCCAGATAAGTGATGCGACCCCCGGCGCGATTGCGCCCAAGTTCTCGAAGGGTCTGATAGCGGGGACGGGGACTCGAAGTGTGTGAGGAGTTGCTCATGACAGCAAACAATGCAGGTAGATGGCGTCTATTCTAGGCGATCGCTTTCCTTGCCTTGTTCTCCTTCGCGCCCTCTGCGCCTAGAGTGGTTCAAACTTCCACCAATGCTAACTCCTCTTGTTCAACCTCCTGCCAAGTAGAATTAGCCAGTCGTTCAATCGCCCGATCGATCGTCTCCAACCCCTGCTCAAGGTTTTCGACCACCGCTAGATGTCCGCGCAACTCCGCAGCACCAGCAAAACCCTTGGCATACCAAGTCATGTGCTTGCGAGCTTGCCGAATTCCGCGATCGCCTTTATATTCCCACAAAGCTTGCAAATGTTCTTTGGCACATTCCAACCGTTGTATCGGCGTTGGTGCCGTCTTTTCTTGACCAGTTTTCAAGAAGTAGTCAATTTCTCCCACCAAAAAGGGATAGCCCAGAGTTCCCCGCGAACACATCACCCCATCCGCGCCGGTTTGTTCCAAACACTTCACCGCCGCCTCCACGGAAAACATATCGCCATTGGCAATCACTGGAATTGACAGAATTTCCTTGACTTTACCAATCCACTCCCACTTGGCAGGGCCGGTGTAACCTTGGGAACGAGTGCGACCGTGGACTGTAATCATTTGCGCCCCCGCATCTTCCATGCGCTTGGCAAAGTCCAGAATATTGATTTCCTTATCTGTCCAACCGATGCGGGTTTTCACCGTTACCGGCACATTCACCGCCTTCACGACCGCTCGGACAATTGCCTCAGCGACTTCTGGTTGCCGCAATAACGAAGAACCACCGCCGTTTTTCGTAATTTTGTTGACCGGGCAACCCATGTTGATATCAACCGTATCAGCGCCCTCTTCCACAGCCATTACAGCCGCTTCTGCCAAGAAATCGGGGCGACAGTCAAACAACTGAATGCTAATCGGTCTTTCGTTCGGATCTACCTCCATAATCTTGGGGAGTTCCTTCACGTAATGGAGTCCCGTCGCGTTCACCATCTCGGTGTACATCATCGAGTCAGGTGCATGGCGACGCACCAAGCGACGAAACACCATATCGGTAACGCCAGAGAGGGGCGATTGTAAAACCCGGCTTTTGACTTCAAAAGAGCCAATTTTCAGAGGTGTCGAGAGTCGGGATTGCAGAGTAGGAGAAAGAGTAACCATAGGTTCTATCGCGGTCAACCGGGCTTTTTCATTTTACGAGCGATCGCTGTTGAACCATTTGATTATGGCGATCGCCCCGATCTCTATTGTGAATTGCGATCGCTTACGATAAGGGCACCTGAGCGCCACTGGCATCTGAAGTTGCTTCCTCATCCCATCGGTTGCCCAGTGTTGCTAAGCGATCGCGGTACTCGATGCGGCTGACCCATTCTTCGGGCCATGCTGCCATTCCTAAATAGGCTCCGGCGAAAGCACCCGTGAGGCAGGCAATAGAGTCCGAATCGCCTACGGTGAGTGCTGCACGACGAAGCGCACTGGCTCTTCAGGAAACAGTAGAAAGCATAGTAGACCTGTGGCAAAGGCTTCTTCTGCTACCCATCCTTCACCCGTCGCCAAACAGGGGTCTGCATCCCGGTTCGGTTCTGCCAAGGCGGCATCCAGACGGTCAAGGGCTGATAAACATTCATCCCACCCACGACTGATAAATTCCTCTGGTGTAGTGATAGAGGGACGTTGCCAGAGCAACCCCAGCCAGTCGGCGTGGTAGATCGAGCGTTGCTCCTCAGCATAGGCGCGAAGTCGCGAGGGCAACCCTTCGGGATTGGCACCCGCAACCAGGTCAGCGATCGCTCTTGCCGTTAAATCCGAGGCGGCAAGTGCGGTGGGGTGTCCGTGGGTCAAAGCTGCCTGGAACTGAGCGATCGCGGCGCGGGTCGTTTCGTCCAAATTGTTGACCAGACCCACAGGTGCCACCCGCATATTGGCTCCACAACCCTTTGAGTTTGCTACCGTTGCCTGCTCCCACGGCAGGCCATCTGCCAAGTTAGCGCAGGCATTTAGACAAGTTCTTCCCGGTGCCCGGTTATTGTCAGGACTGTCCCACCAGTCGATGAAGGCGCGGCGTAGCAGCGGCTCTAGGCTCTCAGCACCCAAAGGCGGTATTACTTCCAAAAGTGCCTCTCCAACCGCTAAAGTCATCTGCGTGTCATCTGTAACGCGAGCCGGATTGCCCATTGGTTGCTGCGGCCCTTGGGGTGGGAAGCGGCGCAGGATCTCGTCAACATTGAGAAACTCAGTTACAGCACCGAGCGCGTCACCAAAAGCTAAACCAAACAGGCATCCAGAAGCACGGCGCATAGCTAGTACAACTCTTATTTTTTATGAATTCCGAACGATGGATCGAAAATCGCATCTTTATGTAATACATATAATACAAGTTTTTAGAAGGAACCAATCGTGAATGATTTAGGCGGTGTTGGTGGAGAGTTCAACGAGGTAATCGCGATCCGAAGGCTGCGCGGTAGCGCGATCGCGTTGAATTCCTCTAGACGGCAAATACACCTATTTAATTACGGCTTGCCCCCATACCTAAAGCCCCTGATTTCCTTACAGTAGACACAGTGAAAGCAATCAGCAG
>NZ_JACJOQ010000631.1:0-14105 GCF_014695635.1 Coleofasciculus sp. FACHB-712
GAAAATCCTTCCTCGCAGTTTTCGCCTGCGGAACAGGCACGCAAGCAACAGCTGCGCGATCGCCGTCAAAGTCTCGGCGTTAACTACAATTTCTATGTCAACTGGGTGAATGAAGTTTTCTGGACTCAGAACCCCAATCAACGAGGGCGCACGCTGGGGAATGGGCCAGAAAATGAGCAATTACGAGAGCAATGGGATCGGATCGCAACTGAATTGCTCGATAAGCTAGATCAAGCGAAATTACCGGGCGCAGCCAGACAGCGTTTGGGAAGCTATGGTGCAGCGGATCGCGATCGCTGGAAAGGGCAAGTCAACCAGCGAAACTTGAGCAGTCGCGCCCTCTACGATCTCGCAGATGTGGCATTTTTCCAAGTATTTCCAGAACAGCGGGGCAGAGATTTTCTCAATCAGCCAGTCGGTCAAATCTGGCACGCGATCGCTGGGGAGAAAGTCAAAGCAGTGCAATCTCAAGAGGCGCTGGAAACAATTCGCTTTGCTCCAGGGGCAGTGGGCAAACGAGTCAGCGGCACCCTCCAACCAGGAGAAGGAAAAGCCTACATCGGCAACTTTGCCCAAAATCAATTATTAGCAGTTAACTTTACGGGGAGTTCAAAACTGCGGCTTTCCCTTTACCCCCCAACCAGTACATTTCCCCCAATCCTCGAAGACTCCACCGAAAAAACTTGGTCGGGAACCCTGCCTCAATCAGGCTACTACGAATTCATCGTTGTTTCCGAAGCTTCCCAGCCCGTTGATTATCAACTTGATATCGGCGTGGAAAACCCTCCGGCTCCCTCACCTGAACCGGCTGAAACGACCACTGCTTCTCCTGAACCGGCACAAACAACCACTCCTTCCCCCTAAATGAAACCCCTTACCTCTTTGGGGGAGAGTAAGGGGTGGGGTTCAGACAAAAAGCTCGGATAACGTCTACAGCCGTACCTGCGGCAAATTGCTGCGGGGATTGAAGGTGCGGCTCTCCCGGATTTTCTCGTAATATTCTCGTTCCGTAGAACTGAGTTCTTTCGGCGTCACAATCAAAATCTTTACCAGCTGATCGGAACGTCCGCCTTTAGGATTGGGCCAACCTTTACCGCGCAACCGCAGAGATTGTCCCGAACGGACACCAGGGGGAACGTTGACAGTGACAGAACCATCCGGCGTCGGCACTTCCACGGGTGCCCCCAACACGGCTTCATCTGGCGTTACCGGCACTTCGCAGACGAGATTATCACCATCGAATTGGAAGAACGAGTGGGGCAGCAGCTCCACGGTTAAGTACAAGTCACCCCGCTGCTGAGTATAGGGGCTGACTGAACCTTTGCCTTTGACGCGAATTCGACTGCCCTGTTTCGTACCCGGAGGAATCCGAACGTCAATGGCTTCATTGCCTAAATCTAAACGCTTCTGGACGCCATGAAAAGCCTCGGATAGGCTGAGTTTGATGACCGCTTCTCGATCGGCGGCTGCGGCAGCTTGCGGATCGAAGCCAGAATACCCGCCAAAGTCTGTATACCCAGTGGGGCCTGTAGAAGTGCGATAAGTCGTGCGGCGTCCAGCACGGCTGCCAGAACGGGCACTGGCACCCCCTAAACCGCCCAGGAGATCGTTGACAAATTCATCAAAACTGCCGTACTGACTAAAGTCAAAGCCGCCAAAATCAACGTTCACTCCGCCTGGATAGGGTGACGATCCTTCCCCGACTTGTTTCCAATACTGTCCGAACTGATCGTACTTTTTACGTTTTTCTGGGTCGGATAGCACTTCGTAGGCTTCGCTGACTTCCTTGAAGCGAGCTTCAGCTTCTTTGTTGCCAGGGTTCATGTCGGGGTGGTACTTTCGTGCCAGTCGCCGGTAGACTTTTTTGATTTCATCGGCACTAGCGGTTTTAGTAACTCCTAGGATGGCGTAATAGTCTTTAAAATCGGTCGCAGCCATCAACCTCCCTCCTCTCGTCTAAATATTTAGTTTAAGTTTTATTTTTTACCTTCTCAGAGATAGGGTATCAAATCAGTCAATGGATATAAGTTCGGCTTTTCCGCACTGAGGCGATCGCGATTTCCGTACTTGTCGCTGAATAACGGATTAAACGATCGAGTCCATCAGCTAGGATGGGCGGAGCGTCTACCAGTTGGCGGTGCATCTGTAAAATAACTTCTTCTGGAACTTGGCGGAGTCTTAATCGATTTCTTTCTAGACATTCCTGCACTGGCATATCCAGCCACAAGCCGGTAATGTGGGTAAAACCGCGATCGCGAGAAGTAGCGATCGCTTCCCGGCGATGTTTACGAGCCGCATTCGTCGCGTCGAAAATCGCTTGTCTTTTCTCCGCAACTGCTTGGCTTAATTGGCGCTGTACTTCGCTCCACACTAACAGCCACGACCCTTGAATCGCTTCATCCCCAAACAGTTGTTCCCGGATCGCGTCTGTGGCAATTAGCCGATGCTGAGGGCATTCTGCTACGAGCTGTTGTGCTAGAGAAGATTTGCCGCTACCGGGCAACCCAATTAGGAGAATTAATCGAGTCATGTTTCGGTGTTGGGAGTGGGTAATTAGAGTTTTGAGTTTTGAGTTAAAGAGAGTTCTTTAATTCAAAACCCAAATTCAAACGCGAGAATCGCGTCTCTACTTCAACTTTTTCCCAATTAGCAACTCCCGGTACTAATTTCCACCCTAAATGACGGTTCCATCGGGAATCACGGCATTTTTCAGTACCACAACAATCCCGCTACGGATGTAGAAACCTTCGCTTTCGCGGTTGGCTTCTTCCACCCTGTCTTTGTTAATGATTTGCACATTGCAACCAATGTGGGCGTTTTTGTCAATGATAGCGCGGCGAATCCGGGTGTCCGAACCAATTCCCAAGGGAACTTTACCGTCTTCACAGTGAGCTTGTCGTTCGGCGAAGGGTTGGTATAAGTCGGCACCCATGACGAGGGAGTCTTCAATTAAGGAACCCGATTCAATGCGCGATCGCACTCCCAAAACTGAATGCTCAATCCGGCATTCTTTCAGGATGCAGCCTTCCCCAATTATCGACTCGGTGATTTGGCAATCTAACAGCTTACTGGGCGGTAAGTAACGAGCGCGAGTGTAAATCGGAGCATCCTCATCGTAGAAACTAAAAGGCGGCTGCGGTTGTCTGGTGAGAGCCAAGTTCGCCTCGTAGAACGACTCCATCGTTCCAATATCTTCCCAGTAGTCATTAAATAAATAAGCTTGAACGTTATAATCCTGCGCCGAAGCGGGGATAATCTCCTTACCAAAATCGGTTCGCTCTTGGTTAGTTTGCAGCAGATGCATCAGCACGTCTTTTTTGAAGACATAAATCCCCATTGAGGCGATGTAGGGATTTTTCTTCGCTTGTTCCGCACTCAATCCCAGCGTTGTCGTATCGACCTGCATCTCCTTGAGAGCATCGCCTTTAGGCTTTTCGCTGAAATCTATCACCCGTCCGGTATCATCGATTTTCATTAAGCCGAAATCGGACGCCCGTCGCTCATCCATTGGCACAACGGAGAGGGTGATATCGGCATTAGTGTCGCGGTGGCGTTGCACAAACTGGCGATAGTCCATGCGGTAAAGATGATCTCCTGACAAAATCAGGTACTCATCAACATCCCACTCATCCAACAGCCAGAGATACTGACGGACAGCATCGGCAGTGCCTTGGAACCAGTTGGGGTTTTCTGGCGTTTGCTGGGCGGCTAGCACCTCCACAAACCCTTCTGTGAACCCTGCGAAACTGTAGGCGCGGGCAATATGGCGGTTGAGGGAAGCTGAGTTGAATTGGGTCAGGACGTAGATTTTGTAAATTTCTGAGTTAATGCAATTACTGACCGGAATATCGATTAGGCGATACTTTCCTGCCAGAGGCACGGCTGGCTTCGCTCGCAACTTGGTCAGCGGGTAAAGGCGGGTGCCAGCGCCACCTCCGAGAATAATGCTTAGAACTTTTTTCACTTCAAACCTCTCGATTGCCAGTCAACTCCCAAAACCAGTGTCGGACGGTCTGGAGCAGTTGGCAAGGGGGGGAGGGGGAATCGATGTTAGGGGTTATGGATAATTCGGAAAAAGTTTCAAAGAATCAGTGTTGAGTTTTGAATTAAAGCACTCTTTTTTATTCAAAACTCAAAATTCAAAACTCAACACGCTCATTTCCCACCGCCCTATTGCAGTGCCATTTCCATCAAAATTTTCTGGGCACTTTGTTCTCTTTCCTTGTCACCGGGGTGGCGTTGGATGTAACGACCATCTGGTTGTAAATCCCAAGCGTGACGGTTATCGGCGAGCATAATTCCTAAGATTTCTTGTAAATCTTTAGAAATTTCGGGATCTTCTATTGGCGCGATCGCTTCTACTCGTCGATCCAAGTTGCGGCGCATCCAATCAGCACTGCCGATATAAACTTCCTCACTGCCAGCATTTTGAAAGTAAAAAATCCGCGAGTGTTCTAGATAACGCCCGACAACACTAATCGTCCGGATATTTTCACTGACTCCTTCCACACCGGGTCGCAGACAGCAAATTCCGCGGATAATCAAATCGATTTTTACCCCAGCGATGCTAGCTTCGTAAAGCGAGGCAATGAGTTGGGGATCTGTCAGTGAATTCATCTTGGCGACAATTCGACCGCTTTTGCCATGATGGCAATGTTCTATCTCGCGGTGGATCAAACTCAAAAAGCGATCGCGGCAGTTCACCGGCGACACCAACAACTTGCGGTAAGACCGTTGCCGCGAGTAACCCGTCAAGTAATTAAACAAATCCGTCAAATCCGCCCCCAAGTCTTCACGGCAGCTTAATAGCCCCACATCTGTATAAATCCGAGCGGTTTTGGGATTATAGTTCCCCGTGCCGATGTGGACATACCGGCGAATTTGGTTTTCTTCTCGGCGTACCACCAAAACCACTTTGGTATGCGTCTTTAAACCCACCAACCCATAGACCACATGTACGCCCGCTTGTTCTAACTTGCGTGCCCAGTTAATATTGTTCTCTTCATCAAAACGGGCTTTTAGTTCCACCAGAACCGCTACTTGCTTGCCATGCTCAGCCGCTGTAATTAGGGCATTGAGAATCGGCGAGTCCCCAGATGTTCGGTAGAGAGTCATTTTAATCGCCAGCACATTTGGATCGATTGCCGCTTGGGTAATGAAGCGCTGTACCGTTCCTCCAAAAGATTGATAAGGATGGTGAACCATCAAATCTGCGGTGCGAATGACCGAGAAAATATCTTCTCCCTCATCCAAATCTCCTTCACTGAGCCGCCGTAGGCGTGGGGGTATCCCTGGCGTCCACACAGGGTCTTTCAGTTCCGGGAGTGGCAATTGCATGAAGTACATCAAGTCTGCCAGCCCCAATAGCCCGTCCACCTCGTAAACATCCCGCTCCAACAGCCCCAGTTCCCGCATCAGCATCCCTTTCATGGATTCGGGCATTGAAGCTTGAATTTCCATCCGTACCGCCGAACCACCCACCCGACGTTTCCGCAGTTCTTGCTCAATCGCCAGCATCAGATCGTCGGCTTCATCTTCTTCCACCTCCAAATCTGCATTGCGAGTGATTCGGAAGGGGTGATATTCCTGGATATTCATCCCCGGAAACAGTGACTCTAGATTATGAGCAATCACCTGTTCTAGGGGCACACCCATCCAAATCAGGCGTTCATTCCGGAATCGTTCCTCTTCGAGTCCAGACGACCGACTTCCCAGCCCGGACTCCAACCGTAAGGGCAAAAATCGAGGTAAAACTTTTGGGACTTTCACTCTGGCAAACAGTTCTTCCCCCGTGTCTGGGTCTTTCACCACCACAGCCAGATTCAGACTGAGGTTAGACATATAGGGAAAAGGATGGCTGGGATCGACGGCTAAGGGGGTCAGAACTGGGAAAATTTGCTCTTCAAAATAGTTTTGCAGGTAAGCCCGCTGTTCCTGGTTCAGATCCACGTAGTCTAGAAGATGAATGCCTTGCGCGGTCATCAAGGGTCGCAATGCTTTCTCAAAGTGTTGATGCTGTTGTGCTACCAGAGGTCGCGCTGCCAAGCTAATCTCTTCTAGCTGGTCGCTTGGCGTCCGACCATCGGGCGTCAGTTGGCTCACTTTTGCTTCCACCTGTTGCTTAAGAGCAGCAACGCGCACCATGAAGTATTCGTCGAAGTTGGCACTAAAAATCCCCATGAATTTCAGGCGTTCTAGCAGCGGCGTCCGAGGATCGATCGCTTCATGCAAAACTCGATTGTTAAACTCCAACCAGCTGAGTTCGCGGTTGAAATAGTACTGCGGATGGTTTAGGTCAATATTATGGTGTGTTGCTGCGGTCTTTTTCGCTTTTGACATAATTCTAATGGCAGTCAGGCTGGCAGGTATTCATTGTTACTTGCAACACCAACCAGTGAATTCCATCTGAATTGATCGCAGATTCGCGCTGATTGTTTTAGCACTCATTTTTAAAATGCGCTTATCTTAATTCTGGCTGTGTTATTAATTCATCGTATCCTGACTTAGAGGACCCAAAACCTATCTACAGAAAGGCGTTAAATATCATGACCTCATGCAAAAGCGATAGGTTTATGCTCTCAAGGCAGGCTCCGGGCGAGCGATCGCTACTCCCTCCTTTAACTGGATACTTCACCCGCACGCCTTGCCAAGCCTCTGCCCAGCTGACGATAGCGATTCGATGAGTTTTATTAACCAAATACCTCCTCTTCCCTTTCCCGCCACCACTCACCCAGATTCATCAAGTCCTGATGAATATCTGCTAATTCTTGAACATATTCCTCTGGAGAGATAGTCGGGCGGCGTTCTTGGAGTTTTTTTAGCCGCAATTGCACTAATAGCCAAGGCTTGGAAATGCTATCTGTGGCTTCAATGTATTGGGCTAGTTCTTTGCTATCCATGATTTATCTGGTGGGAATTTATCTTCTTTAAAGATACAGGCAGCCGAAGTTTACAGATAATAAAAAAACAGCCACTACTAACGTGGCTGTTTTCCAGATGATTAAATTTGATGTAACTGAAACATCAGCTGTTATTTAAGCAGCAGCCGATAAATTTTGGGCAACAAAGTCCCAGTTTATCAAGTGGTCAACAAAGTTCTGCATGAAGTTGGGGCGGCTATTCTGGTAATCCAGATAGTAGGCATGTTCCCAAACATCCATTGTTAGCAAGGGAGTTTGTCCGTAGGCAATTGGGTTTTCTGCGTTCGGAGACTTGGTTACTTTTAGGGTATCGCCATCCTTGATTAGCCAAGCCCAACCACTACCGAATTGAGTGCCTCCGGCATTTTTGAACTCTTCTTTGAATTTGTCAAGGCTACCGAAGCTGGCGTTAATTTTTTCCGCTAGTTCGCCACTCGGATTGCCGCCTCCATTTGGCTTGATGCCATTCCAATAGAAGGTATGATTCCATACCTGAGCAGCGTTGTTGAATACAGCAGCTTTATCTGATGCTTTGTAGGTTGCCTTGATGATTTCTTCAAGCGACTTGTCGGCTAGTTCTGTGTCCTTAACTAGATTGTTGAGAGTGTTCACGTAAGCAGCGTGATGCTTGCCGTAATGGAACTCAAGTGTCCGCGCCGACATACCTGACGACTCTAAAGCGTCTTGATCGTAAGGTAA
Source organism: Coleofasciculus sp. FACHB-712 (assembly GCF_014695635.1). Classification (NCBI taxonomy): domain Bacteria; kingdom Bacillati; phylum Cyanobacteriota; class Cyanophyceae; order Coleofasciculales; family Coleofasciculaceae; genus Coleofasciculus; species Coleofasciculus sp. FACHB-712. The sequence continues at coordinate 7,620 of NZ_JACJOQ010000631.1, forward strand.
AGGGGGTAATTCAAATGCCATTGTGTTCAATCCTCTGCTAACTGCTTTCTAGCTTAAAACTAAGGGAGAAGTTTTTTCTTCTTAAGGATCTAAGTCTCGTCCGATCGAGGTTGCGATCGCTAGCGATATAAAACTTAACCACTGGATTGTACCTTAAAAGTCGAGAGACAGCCAAAATCAACGCTATGTGCCAATTTAGGCAGGACTCCCACTAATTTCTCCCTGTTGCATCTACCCAAAGGGATAATTAATGGCGATCGCTCAAAACTCCTCTAACCATTTCGATTGCCGCTGCTGGAGTATTGGCAATCAAAATAGAGTCTTCAGACAAGCTTTGGAAAAAAGCTTTACTTTCTGGATGATTCGTTAATAAAATCACTTTTTTATAGTTCTTCAAAGCCAGGGCAATTTCTGAAGCGGTTCCTGCACCCATGCCGCAGGCAATCACAACATCAGAAGAAAGGACATTAATATTATTTCTCGCATTTCCCATATCGGTAACAATTGCAATATCTACAGCATCAGAAACCGCGCTGGTATCGTTAGTGGGAAGAATGCCAATTGTTAAACCATTAGCAAATTTTGCCCCTTTACTCGCCGCATCCATCACACCAGCATTTCTGCCACCAGTCAGCAAAACCCATCCTTCTTGGGCGATGAATTGACCGAGTTTATAAGCGTTTTCTAAGTCAGTTTCTGTGGCGTTGGCTCCTGGTCCCATAACGCCAATTAGGGTTTTTTTCATGGCAAGCTGACCTTACTCCTAAGCGTTGAAATTTTTAACGCCGAGGTACGCAGAGTTTTACGCAAAGGTAGGCAAAGTAATAGAAGTGCAATGAATTAGCATTTTCCTCAGCGTATCTTTGCGATCGCCTTTGCGTTCTTTATCTTCAAAAAACTTACTCAAACCTACAGAGAACCAACAATCATTCCAGCCAGTAAAACAAAACCAATCCAAACATTTTGGCGAAAAGTTTCCCCATATACTGGCGTTGGGATATCTTTCCGGCTGAGTCGAGAATATTGCCAAATCCAAGCTAAGGTTGCCAAACTCAAAGCGATCCAAAAGCTAAGCTTTAGATCCATCACAATTCCCAGCCATTCAAGCAAAATAACCGTGCCAGTAAAGAAGACACCAACAGCTTCAGCCGCATAATTGCCAAAAAATAAAGCGCTGGAATTAATGCCAATCCGCCGGTCATCTTCCCGATCTGACATGGCATAAACGGTGTCAAATCCAAGTGTCCAGAGTACCGTCGCGCCCCATAAAATCCAGGTGGGTTCTTCTAGCTTGGCAGTTACAGCAGTCCAGCTAATCAGCACGCCAAAACCCCAAGCAATCGACAGCACTAGCTGAGGCACTGGAAACACCCGCTTGGCGGTGGGATAGAAAATAATTACGGGAACTGCCGCCACGCACAACCAGAAAGTAAGGGAATTAAGGTAGAGTGCGAGAACCCCAGCGCAACTCATCGCTACCAAGGCAACGACGATGCCAGTTTTGACCGACAAAGCGCGAGAGGCGAGGGGACGCGATCGCGTTCTTTCTACTTGCGGATCGATATCCCGATCCCACAAATCATTGACAACACACCCGGCAGCACTGGTCGCTAAAGTACCCAGTACAATCACGCCTACCAGCGGCAACGGTGGCTTTCCTGCTGCTGCCAGAAAGACCGCCCATAGTGCCGGAATCATCAATATCAGGCGTCCTGCTGGCTTATCCCATCTCAAAAGCCGGACGACTGTAAGCCAGGTGGGTTCTGTTTCTTTATGTTCTTGCTGGGTCAGCATGGTCTAGAAAAATGAGTATCCAGAAATATCATTAATCACATCTTTATCCCCTATAGAATATCCTTATTCATCAAATCTCGGCTGGTTCTGCAACCCTGGATACATCGAAATGGTCAATTTAGTTGCCAACGCTAAAGATAATTCTGCGGGTGTTTCAACTCCTAGCGTGGATCGAGATCGGATTCTCGCCGCGATTGACTTAGGTACCAATTCCCTGCACATGGTGGTCGTGCAAATTCAACCCAAGCTGCCTGCTTTTTCGATTATTGCCAGAGAAAAAGACACGGTGAGACTGGGCGATCGTGATAAAAAGACGGGCAATCTGACGCCAGCGGCAATGGAACGAGCGATCGCAGCCCTGCGCCGCTTCCAGGGAATTGCCAAAAGTCTTAACGCCGAACAAATAATCGCCGTGGCAACCAGTGCGGTAAGAGAAGCCCCCAACGGGCGAGACTTTTTAAAACAAGTAGAATCAGACTTGGGCTTATCTGTCAACTTGATTTCCGGTCAAGAAGAAGCCCGGAGAATTTACTTAGGCGTGCTGTCGGGAATGGAATTAAATAACCATCCCCACATCATTATTGACATTGGCGGCGGTTCGACCGAGTTAATTTTAGGGGATAGTCACGAACCGCGATCGCTCAGCAGCACTAAAGTCGGTGCAGTCCGACTAACCGCAGAATTTATTACCACCGACCCCATCAGCAATGGCGAATTTCAGTCCCTACAAGCTTATGTGCGCGGACAGCTAGAACGAGCCGTTGATGAATTGCGGGCATTTCTCCAACCGGGCGAACAGCCGCGTTTAGTAGGAACGTCCGGGACGATTGAGACGCTGGTGACGATACACGCGCGAGAAAAACTAGGTACCAACCCCTTTTCGCTAAATGGCTACCAGCTGAGTCTCAATGACCTCAGAGATTTAATTAATCGCTTGCGAAGGCTCAATTATTTAGAACGCGCCGCCATACCAGGAATGTCAGAGCGGCGGTCAGAAATCATTGTTGCCGGAGCGGTTATTTTACAAGAAGCGATGACGCTGCTGGGACTTGAATCGCTAACGGTCTGCGAACGGAGTCTCCGCGAAGGAGTGATCGTCGATTGGATGCTCGCTCACGGCTTAATCGAAGACAAGCTGCGCTACCAAAGTTCTGTACGCGAGCGTAATGTAATCAAAACTGCCCGCAAATACGGTGTCAACCTGGAATACTCTCAGCGAGTTGCAGAATTCGCCCTTAGCTTATTTGACCAAACCCAAGGCATCCTCCACCATTGGGGTTCAGAAGAACGGGAACTACTGTGGGCAGCCGCAATTTTACACAATTGCGGACACCATATCAGTCATTCTTCCCACCACAAACACTCTTTTTACTTAATTCGCAATGGTGAACTTTTAGGCTATACGGAAGCCGAAATTGATGTAATTGCGAATTTAGCCCGCTATCACCGCAAGAGTGCGCCGAGGAAAAAGCACGAGAACTATCAAAATCTGCCGACTAAACAGCACCGACAGATCGTTGCTCAGTTGAGTGCCTTGCTCAGATTAGCAGTTGCTCTTGACCGGAGACAAATTGGTGCAATTCGGCAAGTGCAGTGCGAATACAACGCAGAAACGAAAGAACTTCAGCTTCACCTAAAGCCAACTCAGCTCGATGATGATTGTGCCTTAGAAATCTGGAGTTTAGATTATAAAAAAGACGTTTTTGAGGCAGAGTACGGCATTAAACTACTGCCAGTTTTGAATGCTATTGCTGTTCCAATTAGCCAATAGCTCAATAAAGAGCTTTTCGAGCAATCGTCAAAAATCAAAAGTCTGCGTCTCAAATAACACGGAATCTTCAAGCTTTGAAACGATCTGGCAAATAAAATCCCGGATCTAAAATTTCCAGTTACTCAGCTAAGGGAGGAAAGAGAATACTAGTTCATATAGCTACAACAAAGCCGTTTACTGCCGCCATTGAGCCGGGGTTGAGGAATCTGATGTGTAACGTCACAAAAAGAAAGCGATATTAAGATGCGATCGCTCTGACGAAGGGTAGAATATCTACCCTTCGCAGCTCAAATCACTTCGTAGAATTCATCGTCAATAGTCGCGATCGCTCTTGGCGAAGCAGCATCACCTATCTGCATCATGAGTTGTTGCAATTCATTACCAAGCGACTTGATCTCATCATAATTCCCTTGAGCGATCGCTTTCTCCAAATTCTTTAATAGTCCTTCGATTTGCCTTTTCTGGGCGGCAAGCACTTGCTCTACCAAGTTATTCGTCAAATTAAAAAGAACCCGATAAGCATCATTCATCTTGGTAAAATCTCCAGTCTTGAAATCTGAGTTATCGTTGGAGGTTAGTTTCAAAGAGTAACTTTTAAGTTTTTGTCCCTCATTTTTACGAGCTTCTATCAAGTTCGCCATGTCAATCTTTTGGCGAAGTATGCGATCGGCTTCAGCATTGCGTTCTGCATCTCTCACCATACTCTCCACTTCAGTTGCAGGGATAGTGGCAGCGCCGATAATGCTAATTGATTGCTCTTTTCCGGTGCTTATTTCTTTGGCATAAACATTCAGAATACCATTGGCATCAAGGTCGAAAGTTACTTGAATTTCTGTTCTCTCCAAAGAAAGCCCATCTAATCGAAGAATCCCCAAACTCTGGTTATCTTTAGCGAATTCTCGTTCACCCCTTAAAATATTTATTTTTACACTGGTTTGCCCATAAGTTGCAGTATAAAACTTTTGAGATTTGATGACAGGAATATTACTATGACGGGAGATAATTTTTGTCATAGTACCCTCTATAGTTTCGATTCCCAAAGATAAAGGAGTGACATCCCTCATGCAATAAATGGAATTGTCTCTTCTGGCTACTTTCCCCTGAATAGCAGCCCCAATTGCTACAGCCTCGTCCGGGTTAATGCTTTTCAAGGGTTCTTGATTCGTCACCTCCTGCACTAAGTCTTGGACAACCGGAATGCAGCTAGAACCACCAACCAGGACAACAACATTAATGTCACTAAGGCTTAGTTTCGCCTGTTTAATTACTTGTTCGATGTTAAGGCGACAGCGAGCTAAAAGCTCAGAACACATTTCTTCAAATTCAGCTCTAGTAAGGGTAGCGTTGAGATGTTTTGGCCCATCTGGGGTGGCTGTAATAAAGGGTAGGTCAACTTCTGTTTGCGTAAGGAGGGAAAGCTCTATTTTTGCTTTTTCGGCTGCTTCTGTAAGCCGTTGGGAAGCCTGTATATTTTGGCGTAAGTCGAGACCTTCTTGACTTTGAAATTGGTTGGTCAGCCAATCGATAATTTTTTGGTCGAAGTTGTCACCACCAAGATCGGGGTCGCTACTGCTAGCCAAAACTTCAAATACACCATCACCTACTTCCAGAATGCTAATATCTAACGTGCTACCGCCTAAGTCAAAGACGAGGATAGTTTCGTTATTTTTCTTATCTAGTTCGTAGGCAAGGCAAGCAGCAGTCGGTTCGTTGATGACGCGGAGGATTTCTAAATTCGCTAATTTGCCAGCCTCTTTGGTGGCTTGACGTTGAAAATCGTTGAAGTAGGCAGGAACAGTAATAACCGCTTGAGTTACTTCTTCCCCCAAATATTTGCTGGCATCCTCGACAAGTTTACGCAGAATTTGGGCAGAAACTTCTTCAGGGCTAAATTCTTTGCCTACACGATGACAGTTGATTTTAATGCCGCCATTGTTATCGGGTAGAACTTGATAAGAAACTTTATCTACTGCGTTGATGACTTCGTCGTATTTGCGTCCAATAAAGCGTTTAACAGCGTAAAAGCTGTTTTCTGGCTGCATCCCTGCGTTACGTTTGGCAATTCCACCAACCAATTTGTCCCCGTTCTTAGTGTAAACTACAACACAAGGAGTGAGGCGGAATCCTTCAGCGTTGGTGATGACGATGGGTTGCTTACCATCCATCACTGCAATACAAGAATTTGTCGCACCTAAACTAATTCCAGCTACCTTTCCCATGATGCTCAATGTCTAAAGGTGGCTTGAGCTTAACAGCGGTTTAAAAAATAGTAGGTTCGGTTATACCTCCAAGGCGAGTTCTCATTTCCGTACCTTAGAGGGAATTCTTTTTTATTAGTTTCGCTCTAAAGTAGAATTCAGCATTCTCATCAGTCTGCTAACTTTTACCCAAAAAGTTATACAATCGAAACTCCGCCTCGCAGTTCTAGTCGAAATAAAAATATTTGGCAGCTATCTTAACAGTAAAGCTTAGTTTAGTTAACTCATTTTGCTCAAGGTTACTCTATCAAGGCGATCGCCTCCACTGCTTCTAGGCTAATTTTGCTGAAAGCGATCGCTAGAATGCCATTGATAATCCACTAGCGATCGCGCTGTTCCTTAGGGTAGAAGTTGGAATCAGCCGTAAAAGTTATCTTTATAGATAAGTACCATACAGGAAGCTCTTATCAGAAATTCTGCTGGCTAAAAAATAGCAGTATCCCTTACCGAGTTTTTATAGATAAAGTATCAAGGTAGGCAGAATGTTTTAAATTAACTTTGTCACCATTTAAATAAATTTAACAAATGACCTTTTCAATAAAATACGGCTCGGCTTCCTAGACCTAAAAAAAACATAAAAATCAATTTGTAAAACTAGCTTCAGTATTCATATAAAATTTTAGTAAAATAACCGATTGTTCAATATTTTAGCAACGCTGAAGT
>NZ_JACJOQ010000632.1:0-5620 GCF_014695635.1 Coleofasciculus sp. FACHB-712
GGATGGTACTCTATTCTCCAGGGGCAATTGTACACAGCGATGCCGGGGCAGAGCGGAACCGTCATGACGCTCAACAACCTGGCAGGTTTTGTGGGGGGGTTAGCTCCGTTTGCACTGGGTTTGGTTGCTCAACAGTATGGTTTGCAGCCGACGATGTGGATATTACTTGCAGCACCCATTGCCTTACTAATTGCGCTTTTTTAAATCCTTTACCACTGGCAGGCGTTGCATCCATTTCGCACTCTTGCCACTGGTAAAGAATAGGATTGTACCAACGGGCGTGTATTTGCAATTTAGGGGATGTTCCCGTTACCCACAGCTCAACTGGTTAACACGATCGTTGATCGGGCGATCGCTATCCAAGAACTACAAGCTGCTCTCAAAATTATTGCCACCTTACAGCAGCAGTTTCACTAATAATTTTACAGTCAAAACTAGAGCTGATTGAGGGATTGATTCATCTAATCTAGTTTTAAAGACTAGATTACACAATCGGAAGCGTTACCACAAACTCTGTGCCTCGTCCCCATTCAGAATTGACTTCGAGCGTTCCTCCGTGCTTTTCAACAATAATTTGATGAGCAATCGTTAATCCTAAACCTGTTCCTTTTCCAACAGGTTTAGTCGTGAATAGATGGTCAAAAATGCGTTGCTTGATATCTTTCGTCATCCCCATGCCATTATCTGCAATTCGGACTGCAACCTGATGTTCATCTTTCATTTCGGTTTGAATAATAATATGGTTGGGATTTTCTTTAATCGCTTCATAGGTGTGACCCAAGTTCGCTTCTTCCACTGCGTCGATTGCATTTGCCAAAATATTCATAAATACCTGATTGAGTTGTCCTAAATAACACTCAACTTTAGGAATTTCACCATAATTTTTAATGATTTGAATTGCTGGACGATAATTCTGAGCTTTCAAACGATGTTGCAAAATCATCAAGGTACTCTCAAGTCCCTCATGGATGTCAACTGATACCTTGTAATCTACATCAGCACGGGAGAATGTTCTAAGGGATGTACTAATGTTGCGAATTCTATCGATTCCTGTATGCATAGATAAGAACATTTTTGGTAAATCTTCTAGAAGATATTCAAGATCAATCTCTTCCGCTTTTTGTTCAATTTCTATGCCAGGATTTGGAAACTTGGCTTGATAAAGACGTATATAATCAACCGCATCTTTAACAGCAAGACTCGCTTGCTCTAAATTGCCAGAAATACAACCAACTGGATTATTAATCTCATGAGCAATACCAGAAACTAACTGACCAATTGTAGACAGCTTTTCATTCTGAATTAACTGCAATTGCGTTTTTTTTAGTTCTTGTAACGTGCAGGTTAGTTCGGCTGTGCGTTTTTGAACAATTTCCTCAAGTTCTTGCTTTTGTTGTTCAAGTTCTAAGCTCAAACGGCGAATTTTTAAATGGGTTTGAATCCGAGCAAGTGCTTCTTCATGACGGAAGGGTTTTGTAATATAATCTACTGCTCCTAAATGTAATCCCTTCACTTTGTCTGTGGTATCTGTCAGCGCCGTCATAAAAATTACTGGAATGTTTTTTGTAGACGGATCGAGCTGCAATTTACGGCAGGTTTCAAACCCATCAATTCCTGGCATCTGGACATCTAGCAAAATCAAGTCTGGCGGATAGTTCTTAGCTTGCTCAATTCCACTAAAACCATCCATTTCTACCAAAACTTCATAGCCAGATGAACCCAAGGCGTTATATAATAATTCTAGATTAGTTGGATTATCATCAACCACTAAAACGATTTCGCGATCGGAATTAAATAACATTTTATAACTGCTCCTTTTTTGACTATTGGTTTATTCATGAAGATAAAATACGGGGCAATTAACCTACAGTTTCTAGAAGAAATTTGCGAATTTTGTGAATATTAAATTCTTTCACTAACAAACTTAATTTGTTGGCAAACGGCTGATAACTTTCATCTAGTTGGGCAAGTCTTTCCAGTTCTTGTTGGATGCCTTTGATTTGTCCTCGCTTGGCATATTCCAGTAGGCTCGACAGTTCAGATAGGGGTGGCACAGCGAGTTCGGTTGGGGTTGCGTTTGCGAAGGGCGTTGCGATCGCACGTTCAATAGGTTTTGCATCGGCATAGATCCAGTCCAGGTGCAGATGTTTTGCCAAGAGGCGATATAGTTCCTCGACTTGCACGGGTTTAGCCAGAAAATCGTTGCCGCCTGCTGCAAGGCTTTTACGGCGATCGGCATCATACACGCTTGCCGATGACACAAGGACTGGCAAATCTTTTAACGTTTCTGACTGGCGCAGCAGCGCGAGCAAATCCCAACCATTCAGGGTAGGCATGATCAGGTCAGTAATGATTAAATCTGGTTGAACTTGATGCGCCTTTTCCAACCCCTCCCGTCCGTTGCTGGCTTCAATGACGGTGAATCCCAACGGTTGCAGCAAGTTAACCATGACCGAGCGATTTTCCCATCGATCGTCCACAATCAAAATGCTTTTGCGATCGCCCGAATAACCAGAAATTCGCCCCCTGGAAATGTTGCTTACTATTGAGTTCGTCGAGAAAGCACACTCGATCTCAAGCTCAAAGGTACTACCGACCTTCGGTAAGCTCTTAACGTAGATGTCCCCTCCCATGAGTTCGACAATTTTTTTGGCGATCGCAAGTCCCAATCCAGTCCCCTCCGCTTGTCGCTTGATATCGCCAACCTGCTCGAAGGGGAGAAAAATTTGCTCTAGTTGTTCGGGTAACATCCCAATACCCGTGTCTTCAACCGCAAAGCGAAGCTTCGCGAACGCTGGTTGCTGCGGATTTTCAGTCACCTCCACTCGGAATGTCACGCTACCGGCGTCGGTGAATTTAATCGCATTGCCCAAGAGGTTCAGCAACACTTGCCGCAAGCGTTTCTCATCGGTAGCGATCGCTGTGGGCAAATTATCGGGTGGCTGATAAATGAACTGAATGCCTTTTTGCTCGGCGCGAATGCGGCAAATTTCCTCGACTCCTTGCAGGAAGCCAGGTAGATGTAAATCGCTCAAATGCAGTTCCATCTTACGCGCTTCGATTTTAGAGAGATCGAGTACGTCTTCGATCAGCGTTAGCAAATGAGAGCCGCAATTATAGATAATGTCGATGCCGTGTTGTTGCTGTTCGGTAAGATTGGGGGCAGCAGAAAGAACTTGAGCATACCCCAGAACACCGTTAAGGGGAGTGCGTAGTTCGTGGCTCATGTTGGCAAGAAATTCACTTTTCGCTTGGTTGGCAACTTCGGCAGAATTTTTCGCCTCATTGAGTTCAGTCGTCCGTTCTTCAACTCGTTGCTCTAATTCATCATTCGCTTGCCGAAGTTTTCTTTCTGCCTTGCGGTTTTCATTTGTCACCGCAGAGATGACAAATGTGGTGATAGCAATGACACAAATAAACGATTGCAGCAGGATCAGCGATTCGTTGGGAGTGGCTTGTTTGGCGAACGAGCCGAAGCCGCGAACGGTTCCAAAAACTGCGATCGCTGACACAATTAGCACGAGTAGCGTTGATACCCGCGCTTCAAACCGAAATGCCGCCCAAATCAGGGGGGGAATTACCATGTATTCGATTGGGTATCCTCCCGAAAAGGCAATATGATCGAGCGCGATTACCCAGACCAATACAAATACAAATTCGAGAATTTGTTGCTTGTCGAATTTTTTAAATTCAGATTTTTGCCACCATGCCAGCAATAGGGGTGTAACGACCAAAATTCCCGTGGTGTCTGATGCCAACCAGGTTCGACACACTTCTGCAAATGCTGTCCAGGGCGCAATCCCCCTGGTGCAAAGCGTGACGGCAGCCAAGAGGGAACTAATCAGGGGGGTGGGGATAGTCAGGATGATAAATTTAAAAACATCTTGCGATCGCTCTAAAAAATTGTGGCGTTTGATATAACGATTAATTAAAAAAGTCCCGCTGAATGGAGTAATCAGGTTGACAGCGGGAATAATTAGACTGATTAAAAGATTGTTTGGGAAAAAAAGAATATGACTAACAATGAAATCACTCACAAATAAAATCGGCCAGACGCGATAGCCTAGTAGCAGCATCGCTGCCAAAAAGACACCGAGTGAAGGCCAAAATACGGAGGCACCATTTACAAAGGTCGTGGATAATCCTACGTATCCTAAATAGAGGTGAACAATCGGAATTACCAGCGCTGCTGTCAAAAAAGTGCGATCGAGTTTAACTGGGAATTTCTGCGTTATCGACATCGGCTGCATTTCCTGTCTCCGCGCACAGACCATAAGAGCAGCAAACTTCTAGGAAGGCTGCTACCTTTATAGTTCCCAAATTAAATTTGAAGTTAACAGCGGGTGAGATCGAGTTGGTGCCCGTGCGATCGCAAGTTGATTGGCGTTATGTTACCAAAGTATGTCCATCTGAATATTGACCCCTGTAAGGTCTAGGGCTAATATATCCATAGTTTATTGTCTCAATCTCATGCTTCCACGGCAGCAATCTCTACACCACTCCACTAGCCAACTACTAGGGCTAGGGCTGCTGCTGCGCCTTGGGCGCAAATAATTTTTTACCACTTAAACCAAGTTTTTCCCTTTCAAGCCTAAATCTCCTTGCCTACGCGGGCAAGTGCGGCATTGCCATTCATTCACCAATTTTTTGGAGATTTTTATGCGACTTCATACAGCACTTGAGATGTTACTGCGACTGTTGGTGGGTTGTCAGGATTGGTCTGCGTCGCAACCTGGCAACTCCTTATTTAACTCGATTGCGATCGCCACAGCATCTCACAAACCCCAAAAATATAGGAACCATCGATCGTGTTGAAGCATCCCGGAACCAAATATCGTTCATTTGCCCCCATTAACTTACCCGACCGCACTTGGCCCTCGAAAACCATTACCCATCCTCCCATCTGGCTGAGTACCGATTTGCGCGATGGCAACCAGGCACTAATCGAGCCGATGCACGTTGAACGCAAGTTACGTCTGTTTAAGCTTTTAGTCGAGATTGGGTTCCAAGAAATCGAAGTTGCATTTCCCTCCGCTTCACAAACTGACTTTGATTTCGTCCGCCGCCTGATCGAGCAGCAATTAATACCCGATAACGTCACAATTCAGGTTTTAACCCCTGCCCGCGAACATCTAATTCGTCGTAGCTTTGAAGCATTGCAAGGTGCAAAAAGAGCGATCGTGCATCTTTACAATGCCACCTCTCCAGTCTTCCGCCGCACCGTCTTTAATCTCGATCGCGCGGGCACTATCGAGATGGCAACATCCGCAGCGCAACTGATGAACGAACTTGCCACAGCGCAACCGGAGACTGATTGGTATTTCCAATATTCGCCAGAAACCTTTACGGCGACTGAACTGGATTTTGCTAAAGATATTTGCGATGCAGTTCTGGATGTTTGGCAACCCACACCGCAGCACAAAGCAATTATTAATTTGCCTGCAACTGTTGAAGTGGCAACGCCTAATGTATTCGCAGATCAAGTCGAGTGGATGCATCGTAACTTGGCGCGACGGGATAGCGTAATTTTGTGCGTCCATCCCCATAACGATCGCGGTTGTGGTGTTGCAGCCGCAGAACTGGCGCAGATGGCAGGTGCGGATCGAGTTGAAGGCTGTCT
>NZ_JACJOQ010000633.1:0-40275 GCF_014695635.1 Coleofasciculus sp. FACHB-712
TTTGAAACACATGAGGTTTATTGTGGATAGCGCCGTAGCTCAACATCGTAAACACCTCGGTCTTCGAGCAACAACCCTTCACTTCTAAACTACTCTATTTCCGATTAAGTCTAATATAAAGGCTGGTCAATTAGCACAAAAGTGATTGATGGAAAGCTATGGTTGCGTTGGCAACATCCCCAAGAATCCTTCCCCCGGTTTGGGTGTCCTGTAAACGAAGCTGGCCTTGCTTCAACCATTGGTCATGTGCGATTCCTCATCGATCTCGCCATCAAGTTGGAGTCAGGAGTGCCCGCGAGAAAGCCTTTGACATCAAATGACTCAAATTTCTCCGACCGGATAGAGCGATCGCTTTTTCGGGTTGATTATATGGATGGAGATTCACCACTTGCATTTGTGGGCTGAATTTCACTGACGATTTCATAGAAAGCAGTGGTCGGCGCTTCCTCAAACAAAGGATTCATCTGATTTAAGATGGCTTGGTATGCCTCGCTTTGATTGGCTTGCATATCTTCGATACTCTCCCAAAGAATAATAGCGATTCCTCGGTCAGTCCCCGGTTCTTGCAGTAAGTACGACCCCTTAAAGCCGTGCGTGTAGGTTGAGACAGCTTTTTCATAGAGTTGCTCAGCCTCATCAAATTTGCCAGGTTTGAATTCTCCAATCGCAACATAGGCAAATTTGTGCTTTAAAAAATCTTGAAACTCTGTCATGGTTTCCTCCTAGAAGCTGGGGTTATCGCGGTTTTGTCGGGGCTAAGCCTACGGTACGCTAATGGGTTGAAGGGAGAACCGCTTGATGGATGCGATCTGCTGAAAGCAGCAGCGCTTCGCTATCGCGCCCTTCATCCTCGATCATTGATCGGGAATTTGCTTGATGTAGGCTTCGGTATAAAGGGTTAAACTACCCTCTTGTACATCCATCTCCTTAATGCGGATTGCCATCCCTTGGAGGTCAAAATAGGGCAAGTTTGCCAGTTCTCCTAACTTCTCCATCAAGGCGATCGTGAGTTCCAGTGAAATGCCTTGTCCAGGATTACAGCTAAACCCCTCCAACAAGATTGGCGTTGAAGAAGTGCGCGGACGCACTACGGCGGCGAAACCGACTTGTCGAGCCTTATCCACGTCATGCAGTAGCATTTTTCCACTGAATTCCATCTTGCCCTCACCCGGCAGATGCATTTCCAGTTCTTGCGGTTCCAAGGTCACGAGTTGACCATCTGCATTCAACTCCATGCTTTGAAACTTGCTGCGGATGTAGTCTGAGTTTAAAGCGCGGTTGATATCTTGTTCGGTGAGGACAACACGGGCAGTCGCGTCTAGCGGATGGTTCAGCTTAATCTGCCCGAAAATCGCGTCAAATAGATTGATCGCAATATTATCGGCGTGCAATTCCATTTCCTGCACGCGAATATCTTTCTGAATCGCCAGACCCCGACCTTCAACCGAAACTGAATTAGCCTTTCCTTGAGCCATCTTCAGCAAATCGGTTCGGACATCTACATTGATGTTCTCTACGCTATCCATCTGGCTAGATAACCCCATTTCGACAGCCTGGGAGAGGGCCTGCTCCTCTAGGCGTGGCTCGTCTGTCATAGTGCTTAATCTCAAGAAGTGTGCTGATACTGGTTACTCTAGACGCTCATCACTCAGCAGCGTATCTGCATCTCGGAATAAACAAAATGTAATAAATCATCTAGTCCAATATTTTTTGGCTCTGACAAACCTAACCCCCAACCCGTTCCCATGCAGGGAACGGGAGCCAGAGCCATTTTCACAGTTCCTCTGGGGATTGGAGAGGGTTTGGGAAGAGGTAAAACGCTCCATCCATTCCCGATCTCAAAGTATTGCCTACCTGCTTATCAGTCTAAATGTGTCGTTTCTGGAGACAAGATAAGCTATGAATCTGGGCTGTAGTTCGTTGTTGAAGGATTTTGACAGATATGAAAAAGCGCCTGGGAGTCTTGCCGTGTTTCGACCCCAGACGCTTTTTCTTCTAAACTTGCTCCTCACACAACTAAAGAATATCGCTTGTTCAATCGAGCCAATACTCTAGCGCGTGACACTTGATCAACTGACACGCGCTAGATAAAAATCTTTACATTATGGTTGATGAGCGCCCAGACGGAGGAAAATCGCTCGGCGGCTACAATATTAAGCTGGTTTCTGGGCGATCGCTCTTTTGTAACGTGACACACCCAACACATTCCAGGTTTCCGAAGCGTCGGTCATCTTTACAATCCCCGATCGGGATTCATCCAGAACAACCCACGCCATCCCTGAGTATCAGACCCGATTTAGGAATTTTAGGTGTATTCAATTTGAAGGAAAACCGCGAGAACTCCGAGAATTGCCACCCCAACAATGGTTTCCCGTTGCTCATCCCAAAGACGGCGCAAGCCATAAAAAACATAGGTAAACGCTGCACGGCGTTCTCGTCCGAGTTCAGCCATGAGCAATTGAACTTTAGCATCTACCTCTTCAATCGAGACTTCGCCCTTTTCATAGGCAGCTTCTAACTGATCTAATTTGCGCCAATATTCTTTGGTTGCTTCAAACAGGTTAGGCATCATAACTTAAAGGTGTATTCTTTTATTGTTAACTTATGTGAATTAAGCTAACGCGCCTGTCTGGGTGGTTGTGTCTATAAAGGGGTAGAACCCGATTGTCTATAAATAGGTAGAACCCTGGTTGCGTGAGTCTTCAAATCCCTAAATGGGAGAGTCCTTCGGCGGGAAGCGATCGCTTCTCTTATTGGCTGACCAGATGCAGCTTCTGGCGATCTGAGATCGCGGTAAACTCAGATGTTGCACCCGATTCCTTTTTTCTAACTTCCGGAGTTAATTACCTTGGGCATAGAACTACGCAGTTACGTATTTCTAGACAGCTTGCAGCCTCAGCACGCAGCTTACATGGGGACGGTAGCACTAGGGTTCTTGCCATTGCCAGGAGATACGTCGCTGTGGATTGAAATCTCACCGGGCATTGAAATTAACCGGATTACTGATGTTGCCCTCAAAGCTGCCTCTGTACGTCCAGGGGTGCAGGTGGTCGAACGACTATACGGGCTACTAGAAGTGCATTCCAGCCGCCAAGGGGAGACGCGGGCGGCGGGTAAAGCCATTTTGGAGGCGCTGGGAGTGCATCGAAATGAATGTCTCAAGCCGCACGTCGTTTCTAGCCAGATTATCCGCAACATTGATGCTCACCAAACGCAGTTGATCAATCGCACGCGGCGAGGACAGCTACTTCTGGCAGGACAAACGCTTTATGTATTAGAAGTTCAACCTGCCGCTTATGCAGCACTGGCGGCGAATGCGGCGGAGAAAGCGGCGGCAATTAACATCTTGGAAGTGCAAGCTGTGGGAAGCTTCGGACGCCTCTATTTGGGCGGAGCAGAACAGGATATTCTGGCGGGTTCTGCGGCGGCGTTGGTGGCGCTAGAAGGCGTGCCTGGTCGTGAAAATCCTGCTAGTTGGCGTCAAGAATAGCGAAACAATGTGGATGACGAGGGAGAGAAGCGGAATGCGATCGCTCTTTACAAATGGGCGATCGCTTGCTTTCAAAGAAAGCCACTTCAGATTAAAGTCAATGCGTTAGCACTGGTGGGTTAAGCAAAGGAAATCCAAATGGCAAATCTAGAGCATCTTGCACTACTTCAGAACGGTGCAGTGAAATGGATTGAGTGGAGAAGAAAAAACCGACAAATAGAACCTGATTTGAGCGAAGCCAACCTCAGAGGGGTCAACCTCAGAGGCGCAATCCTCACAGGCGCTAACCTGAGAAGGGCGGATCTGGGCAATAGTTTACTCATCGCCGCTAACCTCAGCCATGCTACCCTCAGCGATGCAAATCTCCACTCCGCTTCCCTAATGGAGGCAAACCTGAGTGAAGCGAACCTCAGCATTGCGAACCTCAGCAAAGCCAACCTCAGCGATGCCGATCTGGGCGATGCGAACCTGATCGGGGCTGACCTCAGAGGAGCTAACCTAAGAAGAGCGAATCTAACTAACGCGAACCTGATCGGCACCGATCTCAGAAGCGCTAATCTTCACAAAGCCGATCTCGGTGCAGCAAAGCTGGCTAGAACGAACCTCAGCGAAGCTAACTTGATGGCAGCGAACCTAATAGCCGTCGATCTCAGTAATGCTAATCTTTACGACGCTGAACTACTAGGAGCTTACCTTTACAAAGCTGACCTACACAAAGCAAACTTAATCGAGGCTCACTTCAATGGTGCTTATCTCTTTAGGTCTAACTTGAGCGAAGCGAACCTGACTCAGGCTGATTTCAGATGGACTAACCTGAGCAAATCGAACCTCTCCGGCGCTAATTTGAACAAAGCGAACTTGAGGGGTGCTAATCTCTCCGGCGCGAACCTCACTGCGGCGAATCTTAGCGGCGCTAACCTTACCGGCGTTAACCTGACGCGGACGATACTTCAAAAGGCAATCATGCCTGATGGCACCATTCACCCTTAGCTAGCAATGAAATTTTGGGTCGTAGAAATGCGATTAATGGCGTCTTCCCGCCAGACCCTTCAAAAATCCCAAATCTAAAATCCTAAATTAGTCTAACTCATGAAAAAACTGATTGTAATTACAGGGGTAAGTCGGGGTCTCGGTCTTGCCATGACTGAAAAATTTATTGAGCAAGGTCATACAGTTTGTGGGTGCGCCCGTTCCACAGAAGCAACACAGAAGCTTGAGCGAAAAATTGGAACGCCCCATCATTTTTCCAGCGTAGATGTTGCGGATGAACATCAAGTGAAAGCCTGGGCTGAGCAACTTTTAAATAAATACTCGTCCCCTGATTTATTAATTAATAATGCCGCATTAATCAATCAACCCGCCCCGCTTTGGAAAGTTGATAGCACGGAATTTTCTCGACTCATTGATGTCAATATTAAAGGAGTCGTGAATGTAATCCGCTCCTTTGTTCCAGCTATGATTAAAAAGAACAATGGCATCATTGTCAACTTGAGTTCAACTTGGGGTCGCTCCACCTCGCCTGAATTTGCACCTTACTGTGCTTCCAAGTGGGCAATTGAAGGATTAACTCAATCGTTGGCTCAAGAATTACCTTCGGGAATGGCAGCGATTCCCCTCAACCCAGGCATTATTCATACCGATATGTTAGAGACTTGTTTTGGAGAAGAAGCGGCTGCTTACACAGCAGTAAAAGATTGGGTTAAAAAAGCGGTTCCGTTTTTATTGCAAATAACACCAAAAGACAATGGTGTGTCGCTGACAGTTCCTTCATAACCTTTCTATGCGGTTAATCTATGAACGAGAATTAAAGACAGAAATAAGGAACCTCACCCCCAACCCCTCTCCGTGAACGGAGAGGGGCTTTGAGCATGGCTCTCATTTCTTCATAGTTCTTGTTAGGTCTGGGAGCGCTTTGATGAGCAAAACAAGTCACTTGTGTGTAGACCGTAGCTCTTTAAAGGAAAGGGGGTGGGGAGGAGGTTCTCTGTGAGGAAACAAATCAACTCAAGCTGTCTGTAATTCAAGGCTTGGATAGTCAATATATCCCTTCTCATCGCCACCATAAAAGGTGGAGCGATCTGGCTTATTTAGGGAAGCATTGAGTGCAAAACGTTCTGGCAAATCTGGATTGGCAATATACAGTCTGCCATAAGCCACCAAATCTGCATTACCAGAAGCCAAAACAGCATTCCCTAAGTCGCGGTCATATCCTCCTGCGGCGATTAAAGTCCCTTTGAAGATAGGACGGAAGTATTCGGTAAACAAGCCTCCTGTAGAGTTATCGAGGCTAGTATTGCCATCGGTTCTTGGCTCAACGATGTGGAGATAAGCGAGGTTGAAACGGTTGAGTGAATCAGCTACATAACTGAACAAAGCAGATGGATTGGAGTCGGACATACTGTTGAAAGTGCCGCTTGGGGAGAGGCGAATTCCTACCCGTTGTCCACCCCAAACACTGACGACCGCTTCAGTCACTTCCATCAAAAGTCGGGCACGGTTCTCAATTGAACCGCCATATTGGTCGGTTCGTTTGTTCGTCCCATCCTCAAGAAACTGGTCAAGGAGATAACCGTTGGCACTATGAATTTCAACCCCGTCAAATCCAGCAGCTAAGGCATTTTCTGCCCCTTTGCGGTATTGTTCGACGATTCTTGGAATTTCTTCAGTTTCTAGGGCACGAGGTGTGACGAAGGGTTTTGGCCCTTCATTCGTCATTGCTTCACCTTCGGGTGCGATCGCGCTGGGCGCTACTGGCAGTTCTCCTCCTGGTTGCAGTAAGGGGTGAGAAATCCGCCCAACGTGCCACAACTGTAAGAAAATCCGCCCCCCACGAGCATGAACTGCATCTGTCACCAGTTGCCATCCTGCCACCTGTTCTGCTGAGTGAATGCCTGGGGTATTCGCATATCCCTGTCCTTGAGGCGATACTTGAGTGGCTTCTGCGATAATTAACCCCGCTGATGCCCGTTGTGCATAATAAGTCGCATTCATCGCTCTAGGAACATTTCCCGCTCCCGCACGCATCCGGGTTAAGGGAGCCATCACGATTCGATTGGGAAGTTCTAAAGAACCCAGCTGAACAGTTGAGAAAAGATTGATATTCTCGCTCATTGACTTAATCTCCATTGGAATGACATTACAGGTTTTGCTTGCACAACGCAGACATCAGGAACTCTAGCTAGCTAGTGTATGAGCAGTGCGGATAAGATGTTACCCGCACCGCCAACAAACTAGATAGTTAGTTAATCGCTACTGGCTTTGTGGTTAAGTTGTTCTGTGGAAGTAAAGCTTGAAGCTTGTCAGACAGCACTTCCAAAGGAGCTACGCCAGTGGTTCGATCCACCACCACACCATCTTTGAAGAACAGAAGCGTTGGCACGGCTTGGATGTTGTATTGTGTAGCGATGTGTCCATAGGCGTCAATATTCAGCTTGCCAACCTTAGCAATTCCTTCAAAATTGGCAGCTAATTCTGCAACTAATGGGTTGAGCATCCGGCAAGGACCACACCAAGCCGCCCAGAAATCTACCACAACTGGAACTGAACTTGCGAGGACTTCGGTTTCAAAGTTGTCTTCGGTCAAGGTGACATATTTCGCGTTGTCTGACATGGTTTCCAGCCTCCTTCAGGCTGTAGATCAAGGTGAGGAGAGTATCAGCAGCTGTTGCAGAAAGCGCATTGCATCATTTCATGCGATCGCATCCACTCAACTCGCTGCTAGAAGTTACCAATCTGGTTTCAATTCCCTAAAGGGTTTAGTAGTTAAACAACCATTTGACTAAATACTAGAACAATCTTTCCCCAATAGTCAAGTGGTTGTTTAACTATTTCAATACTGAGCGCCAAGACGTAAAATAGAAGTAAGACGGTGAGTTTTCGCCAACGGCATACATCCACGTCAGACACGCCTATACCGTCGTTCAACCTTCTTTTAGCGTTGACATCAGGAGTAATGCAGAGTCTTGTTGGGGCTTTCTCGTGGCTTCTTTTAGTAACCCCTACTTCCCATGATCGATAACAACCATAGCGTTCAACTGCCCTCTGCGTCTCAAGCTGCCGTTCAAGACATAGAACTTCGGGCTAAAATCTTTGCAGCTCTCTCCGATCCAACACGTTTGAGGATTGTGGAGATGTTAGCTTCTTGCGAGGAAATGAGTGGCAGCGAAATAGCCAATTATTTAGGGATTAGTTTAGCTCTCTTCTGTCACCACTCCAAGACACTGGCGGAAGCGGGGTTAATCCAGATCCGAAAAGAAGGTCAAACCAAGTACAACTCGCTGAAACGGGAGTTACTGTTTGATTGCTTCGCCAGTTTTACACCCAAACAGCTAGAAACAACCACAGTTGAAAATAATTCTAGATCCAACTAACCGCTGTATGTTGATGATTTTGCAAGGAATATAGGTTTTCCTTGCGTACTTAAGCGTAGTCGTGAACTTTTCCGTCAGGCATTCTGGCTTCAGTTAAGACAGCTTCACTGAGGTTGGTTTCAATTAAACTTGCTTGCGTTAAATTTGCCCTGAGTAAAATAGCTTTACTTAGGTTTGTTCCTAGTAAAATTGCCCCAGTAAGGATGGCACCCATTAGCTTGGCTTTAGATAAGTTGGCGTATCTCAGGTTTGTTTGGTTCAGGTTTGCCTCACCTAACACGGCTTCTTCCAAATTTGCCCCTTTCAAATTTGCTCTGGTTAGATTTGCTCCCCGAAGATTTACCTTACTTAAATTCGCTGCCCCCAAGTTAGCTTCAGTGAGGTCTGCTTGACGTAAGTTTGCCCCTGTTAAGTCTGCTTCGCTGAAATTGACTCCGCGCAAATCTGACCCTCTCAAGTTCGCCAAACATAGATTCGCTTTGCTAAAATTTGCTTCATTTAAGCAGACAAAAGCTAATTTTGCCTTATATAAATCTGCTTTTCTAAAGTTCCTTTTTCCGGCTGTATATAGCTGTACAATGTTTTTGAAATTCATCGTGAATACCTCCTATTTTCTTATAACCAAGACTCGCCAAAGGCGGGATAATGCGTCAACCCACCGTCAAAAAACCGAGTTTGGCTTGTGATGTAAGTAGCTTCGTCAGATGCCAAAAATGCCACCGATGCTGCCATTTATTCCGGCGGACTTGCCCGAAACCTTGGGATATAAACTTTCTACCTCAGCCTTTGCTTCTAAGTCATGTAGATGCGCGTAACTGTGGCACCCAGCCCCATAGCATTGACCCCAATACCTTTAGTATTTCGGCGCGATCGCATAAAATTTTCCATGCCGCCTTTCTGGCAGTAAAACCAACCTATTCTGGCTTAAGGATAATTTCGTGAACGCTGGAAATGGTGAGAATAACAGCACTCCTATTCTGTTCTAGAAAGTGTTTAATCGCTTAGGGGCGCTTATCGGTGCGCCCCTAAATAAGCGCCCCTAAGATTAATTTTTTGGAATTCGCCAACAGCATCTTAAAAGGGAGGCTAACTTCTCCCTTTTAAGATGCCGTTAAGGGAGCTGTTGCAGATTATTGGTGAAATAGTATCAGCAAGATTAGTTCGGCTGGATGGAACTAGCAACAGGATATCCCGGTTATTTCAAATTATCCGGGACAGTTTCAGGCACAACCCAGGAGTAAATAGTATGCTGGCGACCGGGGCTACTTTCTACCTGCACTACTTTCTCAGGTTTCCATTCACCCATGTCGTAGTTGTGCGAAACAATGCGAGTGCCTGGTTTAAGTTCCTTGAGTAGCTTCGGTCGCAGCCGCAAGTTCACCTCAGGAAGCAAGTAAAGTGTCACCACCGTGGCATCGCTGAGGTCAGTGGCAAATAGGTCTTGTTGTAAAAACCGCACGCGATCGCTTACACCCGCTTTTTGGGCATTTTCTCGACTTTCTTGAACCAGTTGCGGATTGATATCTACACCAGTTCCGCGAGTGCCAAATTGTTTTGCAGCGGTAATCACGATTCGTCCATCGCCACTGCCGAGGTCGTAGAGTACATCGTTCCCTTTTACCTGCCCCTGTTTGAGCATTTCGGCGACGACGACTTCGGGGGTTGGTACAAAGGGCACATCCGCTGGCTGTTGTTGGGTTTGAACGTCGGTTGCGGGTGCTTCGACTTGAACACTCGGTGCGGTCGGTGCGGTGGGCGCTTGGGCTTGAAGATCGGGTTGAGTTTGTGCATCAAACTGGCGTTGTTGGGTGCAGCCTGCGAACAAGAAGCTACCCGCACTCAAACTAGCAACCAGCAACAGCTTAATTTGTTGTAATTGCATTGCATCTTCTCCTTTTGAGTTGTTAACGTTTTGCTCAAATTTGCCGACGACGAGATAACAGCAATAGCGGTGCGCCAGCGATCGCGACAGCCACTCCGACAAGCGCCCCAACCCCTGTATAGGCAACGCTGGAGTAGAGTAAATAAGCACAGATTCCACAAAAAAGTAGGGGCGTCAGAGGATAGAGAGGGACGCGGAAGGGTCGCAATACTTGCGGTTCTCGAACCCGTAACACTAACAACGAGACACCTGTTAGCAGGAAGAAAAACCAGAATACCGGCGCAGTGTAGTCCACCATCGTTTTAAAGCCTTCGCGGGTCAGAGTTCCCAGGAACACGAGGGCTAACGCGATCGCACCCTGCACTAGCAAGGCATTGGCTGGCGTACTGGCGCGATGGTGCCAGCGTCCGAGGAAGCTGAACAAGGAAAAATCTTGTCCGAGGGCGTAATTGGTACGTGCGCCGGTGAAAATCGTGGCGTTGATCGCACCCAAGGTAGAAATGGCAATCAGGAAGCTGATAAACCAAGCACCGGGTTCGCCAACTGCACGACGCATCAAATCCGCTGCTACGGCTTCTGAGGCTGCCATGTTCGCCAATCCTAAACCGTGGATGTACGCGAAGTTTATCGCTAAGTAAATTGTCGTGATGATGCCGATACTCACTAGCAGCGATCGCACCATGTTTCGGTTGACGTTGCGTAACTCGGCTGAGATATAAGCCGCTTCATTCCAGCCGCCATAGGACAACAGCACGAAAAGCATTGCCATCCCAAAGTTTGTTTGGGATGTTGCTGGTGCAGCAGGCACCTCCGGGAGACTGGGAACGGCAAAGGCTAAACCCCCAATTACCACCAACAGCAAGCCACCCACTTTGGCGACTGTTAGCCAATTCTGCGCCCACTTTCCTTGCTGAACGCCGATGATATTTAAACCTGTCAACAGGGCGATCGCAATCCCTGCGTAAAGTGAGGATGAATAATTCCCAAGACGCAGTAATTGCGAGGCATAGTCCCCGAATACGAACGCCAACAGGGCAATCGAACCTGTTTGAATCACCGTCATTCGCGCCCAAGCAAAAAAGAAGGCGATGTTTTTGCCGAAGGCACGCATCAAGTAATAGTAATTGCCCCCAGCGTGAGGATATGCCGTTGCCAATTCTGCGTAGCACAATGCGCCGACTAAGGACATCCCGCCACCCAGAATCCACAGGGAAAGTGCAACCACTTCACTCCCAGAAGCAGCGGCGACTAGAGAGGGCGTCTCGAAAATCCCGGCACCAATCACGATGCCAACAATTAGGGCGATCGCGTCTACGAAAGCCAGCGCTGGCTTGGGTGCTGCTGTTTTGCTTACCGCGAAGACTTGATTTGGGAGACTGTCGTTTACCCGTCTGCTCATTCTGGCACCTTCACCGTTGCGATCGTAATTTCTTTGAGTTGCGATGTGAAAAGATTAAAGCAAAGTCGGTTTACAATCCGGAGAAAGTGTAACCAACTCCGATTAATAATCCCACCTCTGTTTCATCAACAAAACCGACATTCACGCCAGCGGTTGCGGTGAATTGGGATGATAATGGAACATCGACCCCGCCCGTAATCAGTGCGCCAATAGTGCTATCGTCACCCGTTGAAATCGCCACTCCGCCTCCAATATAAGGGGCTACACGGTATCTGATTTGTTCCACTCCTTGAGAGGGGAAATCGTAAGTAAGTGGAACCAGAAAAACTGTATTATCGCCAAATAAAGCAGCGGGTCGCACAGAAAAATTCCGAGTGAGTCCAATTTTGCTAATGACTGCAAAGGCACCTTCACTCAAAGTTGTATCGCCACCCAACCCAATGTTGCCTGCAACCCCGATATAACTTGGGCCAGAGCGAGTAGCTCTACCAGGTATTACATCCACTTGAGCGATTTCCGGCGCTGTGGTTTCAGTCGTCGCTGCTTCTGGGAGTTGAGGTGTTGAAGGTTCAACAGTCAAAGCCGACGCAGACGTTTTCACCCTTTTGTCTACAATCTGCTCTGGGTTTACCGCATCTGAGGTTGCGATCGCTGTTTTCTCAGGAATTTCCTGCTTTGTCTCGCTAGAAAGGTTAGATGGAGATTGATTCGCCTCGGCTGATGCAGTGGCAGTTGGCAATTTTATTTCTGAAAAATCTTGCTCTTGAATTGTTGATTCTGTCAGTACCTTTACAACAGAATCAGGTGAACCTGAATTCGCTACATTCACTTGTTCTTGTACAAAGAAAGTTGTAACTTGGTCAGATTGAATTGGAGTCTTATTTGATTCAAAATTATGATTAGGTACTCTGGCAAACGCATCTGTCTTAGGGGTGAAGTCGTCAGTTTCAGCTTGAGCTGATAAACCACTACAAACAACAGCCAGAGCGGCAAGGCAGAGTAGAGAAGAAGTACCTCTGAACAACATCGGATTTACACTAACTCCATGAAAAAAAGTGTTGAAAACTAACTAAAGAAAAATGATTTAGGAGTGATAACCTTCTGCTCCTGCTATCTTCAGTGTTGGCAACAAATGTGACTAGAAAGTGACAGTGGGAGCATCCCGTATTTGCAAATCCCCCACAGACTGGAAGTCTGGGGCTACACAAACAAAGCCTGCCTCCGCAGGCTGAATTGATTCCGCGCAGGCGGACTTGGTTGAATAGAAGCGAAGCAACTTATGTCCCCTCTTCTTCTTGAAGGGGGGTAAGGGGGGTTGGCGTAGCCGCGATTTCCAATCGCCAGGTTATTTTTGCTACTGGAGTGGCAGCTCAATTTGAAAAGTTGATCCTTGACCGACTACACTGGTGACTTCGATCCCACCTCCATGAGCTTTGACGATTTGCTCAGCGATCGCTAATCCCAAACCAAAACCCCCTGTAGTGCGAGAGCGATCGCGATTCACCCGATAAAACCGTTCAAAAATATGGGGCAAATCAGTCGCCGCAATCCCCATCCCAGTGTCTGAAACTTGAATAATAGCCAAATGCGATCGCGTAAACAATCGCAGTTGAACTTCACCGCCCTCCAGGGTATATTTGCAAGCATTACTCAGCAGGTTCATCACCGCCAGACGGAGCAACTCTGGATCGGCCTTCACCTCCAAGCTCTCAGTCGGCAGATTACTAACAAAATTTAGATTTTTGGTGGCTGCTTGCGTTGCATAATTCTCTGCTAGCTCCTGTAGCAAAAGAGTTAGATTAATCTTTCTCAAAGATTCAGGAGATAATGACCCATCATTACGAGCCAAAAACAGCAAATTACTCACCAGCGAATTCATTGACTTAGCAACATTCACAATCTTGTCTAGCCGAAGCCGTTGCTGTGAATGATCGTCAGACAGCAACCCGACTTGTGCATTGCTAAGAATCGCCGCCAATGGTGTCCGCAATTCATGGGAAGCATCTGCGGTGAAGCGATGCAGTTGCTCGTAAGCATGACGAATCGGTTGCATCGCTAGCCCCCCCAAAAACCACCCAGTCAGGCTAATTACCCCCAAGGTGACTGGCACCAAGAGCGTCAGAACCAGCCGCAATTCAGACAAAGCCTCTTGAGTGGATGTCAGGGAAGTCGCAACCTGGAGATAACCAATTAATACACTCTTCTCGTAGACAGGCAGCGTTACCTGACGCAGCCAACGTGCAGAGCCATTGGCAGTTTTGATGGTTTGAAATCCATCTGTCACCGTCAGCTTCTCTGGGGGAAGCGTACCAAAAAATTGCACCAATTGCCCTTTGGCATCGTACCAACGCCCATACGCCAGCCCACTATCCAACGGCTGTGGGTTATTTCCCAAAAGTGGCACATTGTCCAGCTCTACCTGCCATTGACCATTGCGACGCTCATAATTTACGCTCGCTGCCATTACCTTGGTTTGTTGGTAGAGTAATCGATCCAATGCTAAGAGCGCGTCTGCAACTTCTACGTAGTAGACGACTCCTGCAAAAATCACCAAAATACTTCCCATTGATAGGGTGAACCAGCGAGCCAGATTGCGACGGCTACGACCAAACATGGAAAAAAGCAAAGTTAAAAAGCGCCCCAAATTCGGGTGTATCTTTGCTTCCCCAAATCTTGGAGCAAGACAGGCAAAAAGCAAAAGAAAGATTTATTCTGTCATTTTGATTCATTTCTATTTTGAATTTCTTCTCTTTTTACTTTTGACTTCCCGAAGGATTGAGGCGATATCCCATGCCATAGACTGTTTCAATCCAATCTGCCGCACCGACTAACTGCAAACGCTGCCGCAGCCTCCGGACAAGGGTAGTTACGGCATTGCTCTCTGGTTCTG
This sequence comes from Coleofasciculus sp. FACHB-712, assembly GCF_014695635.1. NCBI lineage: Bacteria > Bacillati > Cyanobacteriota > Cyanophyceae > Coleofasciculales > Coleofasciculaceae > Coleofasciculus > Coleofasciculus sp. FACHB-712. Next base: position 14,032 of record NZ_JACJOQ010000633.1, read on the forward strand.
CACCCCACTCCCACAAGGCTTGTTCAATTTGATCGCGGGTTAAGACCTGATGAGGGTGGCGCAGGAAGTATTCTAATAGCTGAAACTCGCGGGCGGACAATTGGATAGTTGTCTGTCCCCGTTCAACAGTCAAGCTATTCAAGTGTAGTTGTAAATCTTCTATGCGGAGGATATCTCCCTGCCATAGAGGCGATCGCCTTCCCAATGCCCGCACCCGTGCCAAAAGTTCGATAATATCAGTCGGTTTAACCAGATAATCATCGGCACCGGCATCCAAACTCGTAACTTTATCCACAGTCGTGTCTTTGGCAGTCAGCATCAACACCGGCGAGGTTTTCCCTGCTTGTCGATACTGGCGACAAAGGCTCAACCCGCTGACTGTCGGCAACATCCAGTCTAAAATTAACAAGTCATAGTCTTTTTGAGAGATCAGCCATTGGGCAGTTTCCCCATCCTCAATGCCATCGACAATATGTCCGGCTTGCAACAAAGCTGCGTTTAGTGGCTCTAATTGTTCGGGGTCGTCTTCTACCAGTAAAATTCTCATAAGACGCTTTAGTGAAACCTCTTTTCCGGAGAATCGTCGATCGCGCTGCTCATAGTAGAGAAGCCTAAAGCGATCGCACGTCTTCCACCAGTCAGATTTTTATCGAGTACCGAAGAAAATCAAGAGTCAAAAGTGAATCTTCTCTTTTTTTATCTTTTAAATTTTGACTTTTGATGTCGAATTTGATTTTTTTCCCCTTAAACTCAATTAGCTGTGAAGCTAAAATTCCTCACCTCTCCCTATGTCCTCTCCCCGTTGGTTACAAAAATTACATTTTTTAGGGCTAGAATTTTGGCTACCTCTACCCCTGCTAGGAATTATTTTTTGGGTTGGGGGTGGACTGGTAACAGACCAAGCATTAAGTCGCTCCTACGATACGGTTGATAAGCTTCAAGCTGATACACAGTTGGAAGTGCAACTTTCAGTCACCTTGCTAGTCATCAAAGCAGAAATTGACAAAGAGCAGGGATTTACCAAAGTACAGGTCAAAACGACAGATTCGACACTCAAAAAGTTAGAATTTGAGTTTCCAGTAACAGAATTCAGTCAGGTGGAAGCTGCGATCGCGCAAGAATTAGGACTGTCTGCTGAAAATGTTAGGACGCTAGTGCGTTACCAATTGAAAAACCGATCCTTCTAGACAGTTACTCTCACTCAATCCGAACTGTCTGAACCCTCTACTTCCGGTTCTCTTTCCCCGCTCAGAACAAACCTGCGCTTACAATCTGAGCGATGCTAGCAGATGGAAAAGTAAAGAATTAACAATACTCAGTGCTAATGAGCCAAGCAAAGCACTCCAAAAACCCTACCGTAACCGAAATCCTGTCACTAACCAAGCAGCTAAACCGAAAATAACTGCATTTAAGACAAACAGGAATAAACCAAATGACAAAAGAATGAATGGAAAGGTGAAGAACCCTAAGATGGGTTTTAAGAGAGCATTCAAAATCCCAAAAACTGCTGCGGAAATTGCGGCTTTTCCAAAAGTGTCAATTTCTACGCCAATCGGCAGCCGGGAAATAATTAAAAAACTGATAGTAGTGACTAACCAGGTGATGAGGATTCCAACCATAACCAAAACTCCTTATCATCAATCGTTTTGTTACAGGGTCGGGTAAGTTTCCATCTTCAGGGTCATCAATAAATGTGACCAGAAAGTGACAGTAACCTTGGAATTCAGAATTAACTGAATAACCAGCCTTGGAAACCAGCAAATCTCGCCGGGAAAAACCGAATTAATTGGGTTCTCCATTCCGGGAGTCCCGAACCCAATCCAAACCGTCGCGAAGAAAAACTCCTCCTTATCTTCCCCCGCTTGCGCTTGAAGTGAGAGAGTTTTAAGTAAATTTTTGTAATTGAGACGATTTGAATTTTTTGCCGGAGAAGATTCGTTTGGCGGTGGGAATTCAGGAGATCGGTGGGTGAGCAGTGAGGATGCGATCGCATCCTCAACTCTGGTAAACCTGGAAATCTCGCTTGTAGAGCCACTTTTTTCTACAGAACATCCGGAGTTTTTCCGCCGTTTACATTGCTCTTGCGATCGCTATTTAAAGATTTCTGCGAGCGCACATCTCAACCCAAGTGGTTGAAGCATTACGCAAATTACCGCTCCAGCTTGCGATCGCGGTCATCTCCTGCGAATTTACCTGTTAAACCGATTGATGCTGAGGCATTGCGAGGAACGGTTCGGTAATATTCTAGGTACCGCTGATTCGTCCAGTTAAATTGGCAATTACTGCAATTAATTCAGCAGGTTCAACGGGTTTGGCAATATGGGATTGAAAGCCTGCTAAAAGCGCAGCCGTGCGGTCTTGAGTTCTAGCATAGGCGGTCAGGGCGATCGCGGAAATTCTGCCTTTATTGTTTGACTCCAAAGCTCTGACGCGACGCAACAAAGCATAACCGTCTTCATCTGGCATCCCAATATCACTGATTAATATATCTATCGGTGGTGAAGATTGGGTCAGTGCTGAGATGGCTTCGTCTGCTGAAGCGGCAGCGATGACTTCTGCCCCACAAACTTCCAGCGTGTAGGCGAGCAAATCCCGCATATCCGGGTCATCATCCACGATCAGTATCCTCAATCCCTCTAGTTGAGAGGAGCAGTCAAATGGGACACTGTCTCCCACGGTTGGATGCACCCGTTCTGGTTCAATCGCTGTTGGCCCAACGGCAAGTAGGGGTAGTTTCACGGTAAATGTTGCGCCTTGTCCTTCTCCGGGGCTTTGGGCATGCACCGTTCCGCCATGCAGTTCTACCAATTGGCGAACGATCGCTAAACCCAGCCCTAATCCGCCAAAGGAACGAGTGATGGAACCATCTGCCTGACGAAAGCGCTCAAAGACGTAGGGGAGGAATTCTGCACTGATGCCTTGACCCGTATCTGCCACCACAATCTCAATATGAGAATTAATCCGTTGCAGACCAATCTGAACCCGCCCCTGTTTCGGTGTGAACTTGATCGCATTGCTGAGCAAATTCCAGACAATCTGTTGTAATCGCTCGGAGTCTCCTAAAACAGGGCCTGCTGCTGGATCGAGCACCGACTGCAAGCGAATGTTCTTGGCATCAGCGGCAGGACGCACCGTATCGATTGCTGCCTGAATCGCGGGCAATAGGTCAACTGTTTGCACATTGAGGCGAATCTTGCCTGTAATGATGCGGGAAATATCCAGGAGATCGTCAACCAACTGTGCCTGGGATCTGGCATTGCGCTCTATCGTTTCCAGCGCCCGATGCATCTTGGCTGCGTCTACCTTGCTAGTTCTCAGGATATTAGACCAGCCAAGGATGGCATTGAGAGGGGTTCGCAGTTCGTGGGATACGGTGGATAGAAATTCATCCTTCAATCGATTCAGCTTCTCAGCTTCTACTCGTGCTTTCTGTTCCTGCACCAGAAGTTTAGCTCGCTCTTCTTCCGCTCGTTGACGCTGCCGAATCTCTTTGGCTAATTCATCGATCTTCTTGTTCAGCAGGGTGAATCGGCTACTGGCAGATTCCTTGTTTTTCAAGCGTAAGAGAATAAGTGCCGGGGATTCAGGCGATCGCGGTCGGATGACCGCTCCTTCACAGCGACACAAGCAAGTCTCTCCATTGTTGGCATTGAAGGTTAATGAGCCAATCACCATTTCTCGACTGCTGGAACAAGCACGCAGATACTGTTTAACCTTATCAGCAGGATCGACGACCATCTCAAAGAGCATTTTCTCTTGCAGGAGCTGACGGGGTAGCCCCAGCATCTTGGAAAATGGCGGATTGGCAGCCAGAAGCTGACCATTTCCGGCAATTAGGAGCATGGGTTCGGGTAAAGGTCTAGCGAATTCGAGAAACTGTTCGGGCGTCACCCCTCGTTATCTCCCTCACTCTCTCCTTTGAAGTATTCTCTGCCGTGACTTTCTTCTGCCTCTGGGGTGGGTTTCAAATAAACAACCACACGGCATCCAGGCGCACCCATTGCGATCGTCTCTTGCAGTTCTACTTTGGCGTACCCCAGATTGTCCGCTGCAATGGAGCCAAAAACATTGGAGGTCATCATACACATAGCGGGGCGATCGATGACTTTTTCGGCAAACGGGCACGCCCGGTTCCCTAAGACAATCTTTTCATCCGTTTGTTCAATAATATAAAAGTCACCTTGGATTCGCTTCTTCAAATCTACCAAAACATCAGCAACTTGCTCTCGCGTTAGATGGGATACCTCTAGAGCCGCTTTATAGTCCCGGTCGATTTGCCTCCCCATGTTTTGACCCACGACACTAATAAACCCGGAGGCTTCCTCTAAGCCCACGACATCCTGTAATGTACCTGCCAACTCTCGAATTAAGGTACGTAAAAATATATCCCGCTCTAAAGGAATTTCGAGTCCCTTCATGGATGTTTCAGACTTAAGAGAACTATTCATAGCAATATCTCGTGAATGGGGATCGGCAGCCCTTACTCAAGGCTATAATGCCACCCGGCGAAGTGGCACTTTAATACATCTAAAGATAGATGTCTATACTGATACTACATGGTCAGACGAGCGCTCTGTGGCGAGAGGGCGATCGCTCGTCAGCGAGTAATGGACTACTACCAATCTTCATCCTCATAACGGCTTGCGCTTCACAGGCGGCAAGTAAAATATAATTCAGCATAAGTATATACCGACCGTCCGGTGCAAGCGTTTTTTGTTAGATATTCAAAGGACGGGAATTGCTCGCTTTCATCACTCAATCTAGTCTACGAGGTGACAGAAAAGGACTAAAAGGAGAATGGCGATGAAAAAAGTAGCAGTATTTGGCAATGCCGGAGGCGGTAAATCAACTCTAAGCAAGAGACTATCCGAAATCACGGGTTTGCCACTTTACGTCTTGGACAAGATTCAATATCAAGCGGGGGGCACGCCAGTTCCCCATGAAGTCTATAAGCACGCCCATCAGCAAATTTTAGTTACTGAGCGATGGATTATTGACGGTTTTGGTTGCAAGGAAACCGTCTGGCTGCGACTTGATGAAGCGGATACTTTGGTTTTTGTGGATCTACCAATTTATGTGCATTTTTGGTGGGTAACTAAACGAATGATCGCAGGTTTTTTTAAACCCCCAGAAGGCTGGCCTGAAAAAAGTCCAATATTAAAGAGTTCACTGAATAGCTACCGCGTACTTTGGTTATGTTACAAATATTTGACCCCCAAATACCGTGAGTATATCGAACAGGCGCAAAATACTAAAAGGGTTTATCACATCAGCTCTACCGAACAGATTTCGCAATTTTATGAATTGATTGGAATTGAGACCAACTTGGAAGATGGTACAGCTTAAGTATTATTAGACTGAAAGTTTCTGCCTAATACTCTCGCATCAGATTGATAGATTGATGAATTCCCGATCTCAGACCAAATCAGATGAATCGGTAGAAATATTCCGGATGTATGCTAGTTCAGAGAGATAGGCAGAAACTTCCTCGCAACCTAGCTTCGCTCAGCTCGCTTGGCTTCTTGCACATCTCAATCCAAGTGGTTGAAAGAACCAAACAAATTACCGTTCCAGCTTGCGATCGCAGTCATCACCTGCGAATTAACTTTTCAAACCAATTGATGCTGAGGCTCTGCGAGGAACGGTTTGGGAATTGAGGAGCGCGATCGCTTTGTAGAGTGGGGGCGATCGCTCGTCAGTTAGCAATGGACTACTACCAATATTCATTATTATCATGGCAGAGTTGTACGGAGGCAAATAACCTCGAATTCTCGCAGACAACTTCCTTACTACTGCACCAAAGCAGTGTTAAATGGCGTTCAATTTGGCTGAACTGCGTCTTTTGAGTCGTTTATTTTTCCTGGCGCATATAGGACACCAAGTACCAAAGAGTTCGTTATTTGGTCTAGCGTTCCATTGATGCCTGTCCTAACACTCCCATAAGAGAGGAGTAATACTGTTAACGTACTCTTTGGATAAGCATTTTCTAGCACGAACAGTCTGTTAAAGTGTTAGCAATAAGTCAAGTAGCGTTACGGGCAACGGAGTAGATTACGTGCATCCTGAGACAAAGCAAGTATCACAGCATATGAAGGAATTTGGGTTTCATATTTTTGGGAGAGCTATCTACGACGCAACCTTTAACGAGATGATGCGCCCTTTTGCTCATGTGTTATCGGTAGTTCATGCAGCACATGGAGCAGAAATACTTGTCAAGGCACGCATTGCTGAAGAGCATCCGCTTTTAATCTTCAAGTCCTACCCCAAATCAAATAGTACTAAGGATGCGTTGAGCATCAAGGAACTGTTTGAGTACGGTCGAACTTTGATGTATTCAGATTTGCCTGAAGTTCTTTGGGCTGCAACTGGTTATAGAATCGAGAAATTAGATAGATATCAGAAATTCGGCGCTCTGCGAAACACTATTGTCCATTTTGCTGCTCCTAATTGCGACGCTGCCACAGAGACGTTAAAATTTGCTTTTGAAGTCTTCGATCCTATAGTTCGCGATTTTTGGGGCGAGAGCATTATTGATTATTCGGAATACTGGGACGAGGTAATCATTTCTGATGGTTATTTGCGAGAACAAATTGAAGGATTGAATATTCAGGTACATCCCGAAACACAGAAGAAAATAGAAAGTCTTGACCTAACCTTGAAAGAAAATGGGGGTAGTTCAAAATGAAACTGATAAGTGTTGCGGCATAACAGGATCGTTGTACCACAAATGCAGCATAATCTCAGTAGGTTGCTTCATCTTTGGATTGAGACGGTATAAAAAGGTAATTTGTAAGTATCCTCCTGTGAGAAACATTTCAAATCCTCAAGGGATCTTTCAACCCATTCAACAGGTTTCTAACGATGTACTCATCTCTTAAATATGTTAGTTCTGGCATATTATTGTCAATCGAAGCTGTACATCTTAAGTGATAATGGAGCATTCTTAAAAAAATGCCAAGTCCAGACCGCGATTTCCTACGAGATAGCTACGCTTCACGCACTGAACGGTGCTGTAGGATTGCGATCGCCCTAAGACGCAGAGCGATCGCCCCTCAATCATGCACCGAGCCATCCGGCATAATGGCTCCCTGCAACTCTGCATCCGTCAGCACAGCGCCTGTCAAATCAGCATCTCTCAAATTGGCCTTGCGTAAAATTGCTCCTGTAAGATCGGCATAACTCAAGTCAGCTCCTCGCAAGTTGGCTTCGCTCAAATCGGTTGATTTCATTCCTTGTTGTGGCGTTCGATTTAAATGAGCGCGGCAAAGCTTTGCACCATTTAGATTTGCCCGATACAAAACAGCTCCACTCAAATTGGCGTAGCACAGGTCTGCATCGCTGAAAATCGCATGACTCAAATCCGTCGCTTGGTCGGACGTAGAATGCAAATTGGCGTCAAACAAATTGGCACGAAATAATCTGGCGCGGACTAAATTCGCACCTCCTAAGGTTGCTTTACTCAAGTTCGCTCGCTCCAGATTGGCGTAACTCAGCTCGGCACCACTCAAGTCTGCCTCTCGTAGAATGGCTCGATCCAAATCAGCTTCGCTCAAATCAGTTCCGCACAAGAGCGCTTCGCTGAGGTCTGCCTCCCGGAAGCTGGCTCGGCTAAAGTCCGTTTTACCCAATCGCGCTTGCCGTAAATCTGCCTGATTGAAGTTCACACCATGAAAGTGAGCATTCTGCAAATCAACCTCTCGCAGGTTGACCCTTTGAAAGCTTCGTTTGCCTTCGGCATACCGATTCAGGATCTCTTCAATAGTCATCTCTGTTGCCTTTAAGTGTTGCAACTGTAGGGGGTTCCCTTGAAAAGAGGTTCGCTCAGCCATCACCGTTCAAGCTAGGTATTATTCCCCAGTCTCATTATAGAAACGCAGTTTGAGGAACTTGTCAGGAAATGCGATCGCTAAAAGAGATCCCGCTACAAGCAGGTACGCACCCGATTCGATCTCAACACGTTCCGGTTAACTCCGCCATCACCTCAGCGACAGACATAATTCGGTCTGCGCGTCCGGCGTATGCTCCGAAAAAGATTAAGCCGTTCTCTATATCTCTATCCGCTGCCTTGGCGAGTGCCTGAATGATGCAATAGGTTTTTCTGCTAACCCGACACAGGCAGCTTTCTAAACACTTAGCCATGCATTGTCGTTCTAAATCTGGGGATGCAGCGGCAGCGATGCTTCTTCTAATTGATGGATGGCAGCCAATGCTGATGGTGTAAGAAATGTCATCGGATAGTCACCAAAACGTCACATTCGCTGAGTAGGCTGATAGTAAGAACTGCAAAGTTCTACTCCTCACACCATAAAATACAGCCCTCTTGTTCAACAGCAAGAGGGCTTTTTCTTTAATGACAGCAGTTTCAGGTTTCAGATCGTCGTCAAGCAATTGTCATCACAATTTCTTGAATAAATCTTTGGGTGAAAATTGCGATCGCAAGAATAACTGCGTAATGTAACAAGTGTTTCCTTGCCGCCAAACTCCGATACCCGTCTCGGCGTATTCGGCTTGCAAAATATTTGCACGATGTCCGGGACTATTCATCCATCCTTCAACAGCTAACGGTACGGGTTGGGGAGCATTCACACTTTTAAACAAATTTTCCCCGACCATCCAGTAGGAGATTCCCCCCGCACGAACCCGTTTAGTCAAAGTGCTGCCGTCTGGACTATCGTGGCTGAAGAAGTTCTCACGAGCCATCTTCTGACTGTAATTGCGAGCAACCCGTGCTAATTTTTCGTTGTTTTGAAGTGGATTTAAGCCATTCTTTTGGCGGACTTCATTGATCCGCTGACGGACAGAAGCTTCCATTTGGGCACTGGTGGGGGATTGAGCGGCGCTGTTAGGCAATTTCGGCGCTTCGGGTACATCCTGTCCAGGCAATTGCCGCAATAACTCTGCGGCAGGTTCGCACCCCACCAATCCTAGAGCCATCGGTATCCAGAATATCCAAGCTATCCTTGGTCGTCGCTGACGCCTGATGGTTGCCTTTAAATTTTGCGCGGGTATGCTTCTGCTGGTTGCTGTTTTAGTTTGTTGAATTTGAATCAATCGAAAAATCCTTTTGTGATTCATCGCTGCTGGCATCAGCCATCATGTTGAGCTAGTATTCTCAGCTTAGCGAGAACCGAGATGGCTGTGCTGGACGACAATCGGCACATTCGACTTTGTTTGCGATCGCTGTCACTTTCTAGTCACATTTGTTACTAACACTAAAGAAAACAGAATCTATGCAAGAAACTCATACTTTTTGGTTTTTTGTCTGCAACAGATAGACTTCTTGCCTCTAGAGGAGCCAACAAAATGACAGCAACAGCGAAAGAGAAATCAGTGGGAAATCAGTGGCATCATCTACCTGTGGGAGAAATTGCTCAGAATTTAGACAGCAACATAGAAACAGGTTTGACATCCGCTGAAGTAACAAAGCGACAGGAACGTTTTGGAGCGAACGAACTCAAGGGTAAAGCCGGAAAAAGTCCCTTAGTGCGATTTCTCCAGCAATTTAACCAACCGCTCCTGTATATCTTGTTAATTGCTGGTGCAGTCAAGGCATTTCTAGGGGAATGGGTGAATGCGTGGGTAATTTGGGGCGTGACGCTAATTAACGCCATTATCGGATTTGTCCAAGAATCAAAAGCCGAAAGCGCGATCGCTGCCTTAGCTTCTTCTGTCCAAACAGATGCAAATGTACTGCGCGAAGGTCAAAAAGTACAAGTTCCTTCGACTGAGTTAGTACCGGGCGATCTCGTACTCCTCACTTCTGGAGACAAAGTACCCGCCGATTTGCGACTGGTGAAGGTGCGTAACTTGCAAGTGAACGAATCTGCACTCACCGGCGAGTCGGTTGCAGTACAAAAAGAGGCGGAAACAGAGGCCCCGCTTTTGCACCTAGACGCACCCTTGGCGGAGCGAACCAATATGGCTTATGCTGGCAGCTTCGTGACATTTGGTACTGCCAGGGGCGTTGTGGTGGCAATTGGGGAGGCGACTGAAACCGGGCGAATCTCCCAGTTAATGGATCGGGGAAGCAGCCTGACAACCCCCTTAACTCGCAAATTTGACAAATTCAGTCGAAAGTTGCTGTACGTCATTCTAGGAGTCGCCGCGCTGACGTTTGCAGTGGGATGGGGGTACGGCAATTCCTGGGTAAAAATGTTTGAAGCTGCCGTAGCCTTAGCAGTGAGTGCGATTCCCGAAGGATTACCCGCCGTTGTGACGGTGACGCTGGCGATTGGCGTTTCCCGCATGGCGCGTCGTCACGCCATTGTCCGTAAGTTGCCAGCCGTTGAAACTCTGGGTGGTGCCACAGTCATTTGTTCTGACAAAACCGGCACCTTGACTGAAAACCAGATGACGGTACAAGTTATTTATGCCGGAGGTCAGCACTATACAGCCAGCGGTAGCGGCTACAATCCGGCAGGGGAAATCCTGTTAGAAGAAAAGCCGATCAACCTGAACAATTTCCCCGTTCTTCTAGAGTGTTTAAAAGCCGGATTGTTATGCAATGACTCCCATCTAGAAGTCAAGGACGAGCAATGGGTTGTGATTGGCGATCCGACAGAGGGAGCTTTAATTGCTGTTGCCAATAAAGTGGGATTAAAGCAGTCAAACTTAGAGCGAGAAATGCCTAGGTTGGATGTTATTCCGTTTGAGTCTGAATTTCAGTACATGGCAACGTTGCATGAAGGTAAAAGCGATGGGGACGGGCGGGGAAACCCCGGTACGACGATTTACGTGAAGGGTTCGGTGGAGGCAATTCTCCAGCGCTCTCAGCAGATGCTAGATGCTGATGGGAGTTTGATCCCTGTGGCTGGACAAACGGTGCATCGGGAAGTCGATGCAATGGCAGAACAGGGGCTACGGGTGTTGGCGTTGGCGAAGAAGCCCGTGTCAGCCGAGCAACAATCAGTAGATCATGGTGATATTGCAAAGAATCTGATTTTTATCGGATTGCAGGGCATGATCGATCCGCCGCGAAAAGAAGCGATCGCCGCCGTGCAAGCCTGTCAGGAAGCGGGGATTCAAGTCAAAATGATTACGGGCGATCATGCTGTCACCGCCGCAGCGATCGCTTCTCGCATGGAATTGAAAAGGCATGGGGAAGTTCTGGCCTTTACCGGACAAGAACTTGCTCAAATGAATGAACAAGAACTGGCGACGGCGGTAGAAGATGGAGTCGTATTTGCCCGCGTCGCACCGGAACAAAAACGGGGATGGGGTTAACGATGCGCCTGCACTCAAGCAAGCAGATATTGGGATTGCAATGGGAGGTGCGGGGACTGAGGTGGCAAAAGAAGCCGCCGATATGATTTTGACCGATGATAACTTTGCCTCAATAGAAGCGGCTGTTGAGGAAGGTCGTACCGTTTACCGAAATCTCCTGAAAGCGATCGCCTTCATTCTCCCCGTTAATGGTGGCGAATCGATGACGATTTTGATTAGCGTGTTACTCGCTAGAGAATTGCCCATCTTATCTTTACAAGTTCTCTGGCTAAATATGGTTAATTCCATTGCAATGACCGTCCCCTTAGCCTTTGAGCCTAAATCTCAGCAGGTGATGCAACAGCCTCCACGCAACCCGAATGAACCCTTGCTTTCTGGCAGTCTGTTAAAGCGGATCTTAGTAATTTCTGCTTTTAACTGGATTGTAATTTTTGGCGTATTTGAATGGATGAAACAAACAACCGGGAATATTGAGTTAGCCCGCACAATGGCAATCCAGGCTTTAGTGGTCGGGAGAATCTTTTATCTTTTAAGCATTAGCCACTTTGGAAATGCTGTCATCGCCAAAATTCGTGGCATCGGACGCATTCGCAATTCTCCAGCCCTAGCAATTGGGATTGCCTGCACTGTGCTTTTGCAAGTAATCTTCAGTCAGTGGAGCCTAATGAATGGCTTATTCTCAACAACACCACTGAACTTAAATCAATGGCTCATTTGCCTGTTGGTGGGGTTGCCAATGATTGCAGTAGCCGCCTTCGTCAATCGCTTTGATCCACAACACTAATCCCATTTTAGATTTTGAGTTGTAGAAAGCTTGCGGTTATCGCATCTGTTGTCAGTAGCTATCCGATTCTGGCTGCAAGGCTGAAGACATGGCTTGTTGTTTAAGCGCGTAGACCCGTCCAAATTCTGTGCTTCTGGTTGCTGATTCCAAACAACCCAAACTTACTTACAGTTTCTATGCAGCTTAACGTGTTCTTGAAGATACATTTTGTCAGCACTCAGCGCTTTGGATTTCACTGGAAAATAGGGCTGTCAGGATGGAGTCTCCTCGCCCATGCGGGTACTGACTCTTTTGATGCGATCGCGCACCGTTATCCTCGGTTAAGTGGAGAGAAGGGGAGAGAACTGCCGATCCAAGTATGCGAGCGCCTCTTGCCCCTACATCATCCTCAATATTGCGTTTTGTAATACTTTTATGGCTCTTTTCCAGATCAAATCCTAAAATGCTATCATCGCAAATGAGAGTTGATTCGGTTGCAAGGTTTTGTTTTTATTGACTGGCTTTTTCGTCTTGGTCTTAACAGACTCCTCTCCGAAATCTAAATCTCCACGTTCCTATGATTTTGGAGTCGATCTATGTCTATTTATGTAGGTAATTTGTCCTACGACGTTACCGAAGCCGATTTAACCGGCGTTTTTGCAGAATATGGTTCTGTAAAGCGGGTTCAGCTACCCACTGACCGCGAAACAGGTCGTCCGCGCGGCTTTGGTTTTGTGGAAATGTCTACCGAGGCTGAAGAAACAGCTGCCATTGAAGCCCTGGATGGTGCTGAATGGATGGGTCGTGACATGAAAGTGAATAAAGCCAAGCCCCGCGAAGACAGAAGTTCGTCCGATGGTGGCGGTCGCAGAAACAACAGTTTCTCTCGTCGCTACTAAAACATAAAGAAGAAGCCCCCAGAAATGGGGGCTTTTTTATTGGTCGCTGGAGTGCGATCGCGCTCCCTTCGCGCCCCCTTCGCACTCCAGACAGGTGGAGAGTTTAAGGTCTGGGGGGATTACCACACTGCGGGCTAGGATTATTTAAACATAGCCAAATTCCTGGCATGAGGTCGGTGTTGTTGTTGTTCATAGTACTTGTGGTTGAAGGACTAGCTGCGGGGCTAGCTTCAGGACTGGCTTCAGGACTAGCTTCAGGACTGGCTTCAGGGCTAGCTTCGGGACTGGCTTCAGGACTGGCTTCGGGACTATCTTCGGGACTATCTTCGGGGCTGGCTGGCGCATCTTGAGCGAATAACTCTTGGCTACTCACAGTTAAATCAGCTTGCTCGGAGCCACTACCAGCATTGGAGTGATTATTAGGACTATTAATTAGTGCAGTAGCTGGAAAACTCAGCAAAATTCCAGCACTCACAACCAACATCATGCCAATTCGCGTTTTAATTTGAGTTTTAAGATCTTTATTCATCGGTATCTACTTGGTTTCTCCTAAAATCGGGATGCACTTGATTAAAACTCATTCCTCTGTAATCGTCTTCCTACTTCCGATAGAAGTAGAAGTAAAGTATACTCAAGGCTTAAGTAGTGGGCACTCCTTAATAAGATTTGACGAGAGCTAAACCACCAAAATTAGTATTTGTTGTTTTTTTTGCTGCTAAAGTCAAGCTAAAATTATTATTTTTAAACGAGCAGTATTGGGGCAGTCCCTACCTTAAAAAAATTCTTTTTCGAGAGTTGCGATCGCGGTTCTCGCTAAGTGTGCGCTCCACATTGAACCTCAAACCCCACTCTGCTTTCGGGGAGAAGCCGGAGGGAGTTTAAACTGTACTGCATCCAAACGAAAATTGCTATATAGTTTTCTATGCAAGTAGGGAATCGGAAAGTTACGTAGAAGCGAGAAAATATTTAAAAGTAGATTAACTGGATTTCGGTAGCGTTGATAACAAATTGCCAAAACAAATTGCCAAAGTGAGCTGTCATGATGAGCAGAGCGACGAATGCACTCTTCTGAAAGCAAGTAGAGATTAATCCATTGCCGCTAGCACCGCCTTGGGTGCTAATTTATCTTTAAACCAAACAATTCTTGCCGGTACATCGTTCAGTTTAACACCGGCTTTCTCCAAATTTAGCCGCTCAGAAATCGCTAAAATTAAGTTCTCGCATTCAGCGCGACGCACCTGAGAAAACTTCTTTTGCAAGTATTCGGGACGCCAGTAGCCGACTATTTCGAGTAAGAACGTGCGACCATCAGGATGCACGAGGCGAAAGTCAGGAATCATGACACTGCCTGGAATGGGGATAAGGTCAACTTCTCTTTCTAATACCCATTCACTTTTCAGCGCGTCCCAGCGGTCGGCAAAGGACGCCTCTAACATACTGTCATAAGGCTTGCCAGGTGGATAGTGGGACACCAAACCACATTCAGAATTCAGCGTAAAGCGTCCGGTTTTCCAGTTGCCAGTGAAGGCATCGCGGTTTTGCAGCGTGGCGCTGAGACTCCATTTAGTGACGTGGAGTAAAGCTGGGAGGAGTTTAGCGATCGCTAACCCATAGCGCGTACTCGGCTTAAATAAACTGGTAGGGCCATCCACTGTTATCGTGAAGCCATGATCCGCATCGCCTTCAATATATGCCATCAATTGAAATAATTTGAGATAGCGGAATAACAGCTTATATTCGCCCGGAACGTTGCGGTGAGCATTCAGGGTAATTTGACTCGCACGATAGAAGACACCCTGCACCTGGGATAAATTGTAGCGGTGCAACAAATTTTCGGGCGTGGGAGTGTCAAACTGGGTGAGGATGCGATTCTCGGCTAAATCCGCGTAAAGTCCCATGCGAATTTGACTTGCCAGCACTTCTCGATCGAGTTCCTGGCTAAGTTTGTCAGCTAATAAGCTTAGTGTCTGCGCCGAGGCTTGGGGGCTGGGAACAGATTGAGCCGCCAGCGCAAAGACTCGTTCCCGCAATTCTTGCGGTTCCAAGGGACTGACGATTTCAAACGTACACAAACTGCTTTTGAGAATGTGGGCAAGTCCTCGCTTCAGGCGATAATCTGGACTATCTCCTTCTAACTCCAGCAACTGGCGATCGAGTTCTCCCTGCGTACAACCAAGCGCTTCCTGAAAACAGGTAATCAGATCGGATGCAATCCCCAAATTCTGAGCATCAATATTTAAGCGCTTCGGGACTATTGTTTCGCCATTTTGACGATGGATTAAAAGGTCGGTAGGTAACATTTGGATTTAGATAATTGCTAATTGCTAATTGCTAATTGCTAATCGCTAATGGGTGGTTCATCCTCCTCTCCCCATTTTGCCGGTGACTCCGCTGCTCGCTTAGCGACATTAGAATTTACCCCATAAATCGGTTTCGACGGCAAAATTTCCAATTGTTTACCTTTCTTCTCCTCTCTTTCTTCGCGTTCTCTGCGCCTTGGCGGTTCGTTTTTCTTATCTCCCCGCCGCCGCTGGGATGTACCTTCCTCGCTGGTATTTTCCGCCACTACCTCATAGAGAATAGCGCGTTTATTTTTATCCTGACTTTTCCGCAAAACCCGCCCCATGCGCTGAATAAACTCACGCTGCGAACCTGTGCCGGATAAGATAATTGCGATGCTAGCGGCGGGGACATCCACCCCTTCATTCAGGACGTGGGAAGCGATCAGAGTTTTGTATTCTCCCTCCCGAAACCGAGTTAATATCTCGTGGCGTTCCTTCACCGGCGTTTGATGGGTAATCGCTGGGATTAAGAAATCTTGGGAAATGCGATAAACGGTAGCGTTATCAGCCGTAAAAATCAGAATTCGTTCTGGGTGATGTTCGGCAATCAAATTGGCGAGAATTCGCAGTTTGCCGTCTGTACCCAAGGCGATATCTTTCGCTTCCCGGTGGGCTAGCATCGCCCGACGTCCTGCTGGCGAACCGGCACTTCTCATCACAAACTGCTGCCAGCCTTGTATGCTGCCGAGAGAAATATTGGACTCTCGCAAAAAGTTGTTGCGGAGTTGAATTAACTCGTTGTAGCGATCGCGCTCTAGTTGCGATAACTTGACTTTAATCTGGACGATCTCATGCTCAGCGAGTGCCGAACCCGAAAGTTCCTCTGCCGTTTTGCGGTAAACTTCGGAACCAATGAGAAGATTTAGATCGGCGTGTTTGCCGTCAGAACGCTCTGGAGTGGCACTCAGTCCCAGTCGGTAGGGAGCGATCGCATATTCGGCAATCACCCGATTAAAATCAGTCGGTAAGTGGTGACACTCATCAAACACGAGCATGGCATAGCGATTGCCCAAATTTTCGGCATGAATTGCCGCACTGTCGTAAGTGGCAACCAGAATTGCTGTTCTATCCCGCGAACCCCCTCCCAGCAACCCCACCTCTGCATCCGGAAAAGCCGCCGTCAAGTGAGCATACCACTGGTGCATCAAATCCAGTGTCGGCACCACAATTAACGTACTGCGCGGCGTCGCCTGCATCGCCAGTTGAGCCAGATACGTCTTCCCAGCCGCCGTAGGCAGCACCACTACTCCCTGACGTCCCGCTTGCTTCCAAGCCATTAGCGCCTCGGTTTGATGCGGGTAGGGTTCCATTTCCATGCTGGCGACGAGTTCCAGCGCTTGAAAACCCTTCGCCTCATCGATAAAATTTGTTTCTTCCGCTTGTAGTGCTTCTACCAGTTGACGATAGTGCATCGCCGGAATGCGGAACTTTTCCACGCGATCGTCCCAAGTCGCATATTCCACCCAAGCTTTGCCCCTAGGAGGCGGATGCAATATTAAAGTGCCACGATCAAAAGATAAAGTAGGGCTACGAGCCATTATTTTTTTAAATTCTTAATCCCCCGATAATTTTAGGAGACTTAATGCACAATGCGATTGAACCCTTGCAGTAACTGGAGCTTTCCCTAATGAAAGGATGAACGCATCGGGGGTAGCAAAGAGATGCTCCTAACCTTACAACCCAACCTCACAAAATTGTTACAGTATGGTGCAATCTTGTGCAACAGCGTAATTGGAGCCGATTTTTGTGTTTAACACTGGCATCATCAGTATTTTGCAATATAGAGGCGCTAGACCTTGACATCTGGCTATGATACGGATCGAGGAGCCACTAGGGTAGATGTGCGAACCAGCGAACTGACAAGTCAGCGCAACGCGATCGCGCTGGCGCGGGAGATTCGTTTTTCATTTTTTACATTAAGAATCGGTGTTGGCATTAGTGCAAAGCGCTCCAAATGCCGAACCCGCCAGGAGAACAGAATATGTTAAAAAAAATCAACCCTCGATTACGGCGCTACGGTGTTGCTGTACTCGCCGTTGCTAGTGCTGGGGTACTGACGCTGTGGTTATTGCCGCACATTCAGCCGCACATTTCCCCACTTTTTTTTGCTGCCGTAATGTTGAGTTCCTGGTACGGCGGCTCGAAACCGGGACTGTTAGCTACTGTTTTGTCTACTTTAACGATTTCTTATTTTTTTATCCCGCCGTTCCATTCAGTTTTGTTTGGTGGAGGGGACATCCTGCGAGTGGCGGTGTTTGGGTTGGTGGCATTATTTATTAGTTGGCTCAGCGCGGAATTAAAAGCTGCCAAGCATCGATCCGAGAAGAACATATTAAAAGTACGAGCCAGCGAGGAGCGGTATCGTAGCATCGTCGAGACGGCTAACGAGGGCATCTGGTTATTGGATGCCCAAATGCGAATAGAGTACGTCAATCAACGGTTAGCCGAGATGTTCGGTTACGGTGTAGAAGAGATGCTCGGTCGTCCAATTTTTGACTTCATGGATGAAGAGGCTCGCATTCAGTTAGAGCAATCTTTGGAGCGAGGAAAACAGGGTATTAAAGAGCCGTTTGACTTCCGTTACCGCCGCAAAGACGGTTCGACGCTTTGGGCAATTGTCTCCACAAATCTTATTTTTAATGAAGGCGGTGTCAGCGACGCGAAAGGTGAAGCGATGCCGAAAGCGATCGCGATGTTAACTGATGTCACCGAGCGCAAAGCCGCTGAGGAAGAATTAAAACGATATCAACTTCTTTCTCAACACAGTCGTGACATTGTTTTATATATTCAGCTTGATGGTCAAATTATTGAAGCAAACCAAGCTGCTGTTAAGGCTTATGGTTACTCTAAATCAGAGTTGATTTCCCTAAAGATTAACGATTTACGAGCGCCACAAACTCGGGATTTAATCGCTCAGCAAATTGAACAAGCAGACAAAGAAGGGATTTTGTTTGAAACCATTCACTACCGGAAAGACGGGAGTTATTTTCCGGTAGAAGTGAGTGCCCAAAGCTTAGGAATTGGCAATAAAAAAATAGTTTTAAGTATTATTCGAGACATTACTGAGCGCAAGCAAGCTGAAGCCTTGTTGCGGAACAGCGAAGAACGCTACCGCGCTTTTATTGAGCGGAGTTCAGAAGGAATTTGGCGATTTGAACTTGAGCAACCGATTCCCATAGAAGTGACAGAAGATGAGCAGATTCAGCGTTTTTACCAACATGGATACTTAGCTGAATGCAATCGGGTCATGGCTCAAATGTATGGGTTTAGTAGTGTAGAAGAAATTATTGGGGTAAGATTAGAAGATTTTTTAATTCCCTCCGAGCCACATAATATTGAATATTTGCGGGCGTTTATTCAGTCTGGCTACCGACTCAGCGATGCAGAATCCTATGAGGTGGATAAAGAAGGAAATCCCAAATATTTCTTAAATAACCTCGTAGGAATTGTGGAAAATGGTTTTTTAGTACGAGCGTGGGGAACTCAACAGGACATTAGCGAAAGCCTGCGGCACGCTACGCTACGCAAACAAGCGGAAGAAAAATCTCGGCAACTTGCAAACGAGCTTCAAGAACAAGCCAGTACGCTGGATGCAATTCTTTCGGCATCTGTCGATCACATTTACATCTTCGATCGTGAAGGCCGCTACCAATATGTAAGCGCTGGCGGTGCCCAAGTGGTGGGATTCCAGCCAAGCGAGCTGGTAGGCAAAACTTGGCGAGATATCGGCTTGCCAGAAGAAATTATGAGCCGATTTGATGCTCACAGACAAGAAGTCATCTCTACCGGAGAACCGATCAGAAATGAGAACGAGTTCTTAGGTGCTAGCGGCTTGCAACACTACGAATATATCGTCGCCCCCCTGCACAATCAGGATAAAAGCATTAAGGGGATCGTGGTCATTTCCCGCGACATCACCCAGCGCAAGCAAGCTGAAGAGGCTCTGCGAGAAAGTGAAGCACGGGCGAGACGCTTGATTGACTCAAATATTATCGGGGTCATCATTGCGGACTTTTCTGGCAATATCCTGGAGGCAAACGATGTCTTTTGTAACATCGTCGGTTATACACAGGAGGAAGTGCTATCCGGAAAAGCGAACTGGGCGGAAATGACGCCGCCAGAATATCGGCATTTAGATGTGCAGGCGATGGAGGAGATGCAGCAGACAGGCACCCATACGCCTTTCGAGAAAGAATACATCCGCAAAGACGGCACCAGGGTTCCCGTCCTAGTGGGGACAGGCTATCTGGGCGGAGCGAACAAAATCGGCGTGGGTTTTGCGATTGACTTAAGCGAAAGCCTGCGGCACGCTACGCTACGCAAACGCGCTGAGCAGGAATTGCGAATATCAGAAGCTCGCTTCCGAGCTTTGGTAGATCAGTCTCCATTGAGTACGCAAATTATGGCTCTCGACGGTCGGATTCTTCAGGTCAACCAGGCTTGGGAGAAACTTTGGGGAATCACGCTTGACCAACTTTCGGAATACAACCTGTTGCAGGATGAGCAATTAGTCGCTAAAGGCATCATGCCATACATTCAAAAGGCATTTGCTGGCGAGGCGACAGCCATGCCACCCATCATCTACTATGTTTCGGAGCTAGGAGATTTCCACAAGCAAGAACGCTGGACGCAGGCTTTCATCTATCCCGTCAAAGATGAAACCGGAAATATTCGCGAAGTGGTTTTGGTACACGAAGATATTACAGAGCGCGTCCGAGCCGAGGAAGCACTTCGAGAAAGCGAAGAACGATTCCGGAAATTTTTTGAAGAGGCACCCATTGGCATCTCCGTGGTTGACATAAACGGTCGCTTGGTCAAAATGAATAAAACCTACTGTGAGATGTTGGGATACCCAGAGCAAGAACTCAGTCAATTGACCTTTACAGAGATTACCCACCCCGAAGATGTTGAAAAAGATTGGCGCTATACAGAGCAATTATTCACAGGTGAACTAACTCGCTATCAAGTAGAAAAACGTTATATCAAGAAAAATGGGGAAATTTTATGGATTAATCTTACAGCTACGGCAATTTACGATCGAGAAGGGAACCCCTGCTATGGATTGGGCATGGTTGAAGACATCAGCGAACGGAAGCGAGCTGAGGAAGCGCTGCAAGCAACGAACCAAACTCTTGACAGCCTGATTCAAGCTTGTCCCCTGGGGATTACAGTTCTCAGTATTGATGATGGAACGGTAAAACTGTGGAATCCAGCAGATGAGCGGATCTTCGGCTGGAGCGAACAAGAGGTAGTCGGCTGTTTTCTTCCTAGCATCCTAGAAGATAAACGAGACGAGTTTATAGCACAACTTGATGCTATCGAGCAAGGCGGAACATTAACGGCTATAGAAACACGTCGCCGAAAGAAGGACGGTTCACTGGTTGATATCAGCGTCTGGGCGTGTCCAGTGCGTGACGCTCAGGGAAATCTTAGCTGTATGTCCATTGTTGCCGATATTAGCGATCGCAAGCAGTTAGAGCAAGAACGCAATCAACTTTTGCTCAACGAACAACAACGGGCGACCCAACTTCGAGGCTTGGCGGATGCTGCTTTAGCCATCAACTCTACACTCTCGATTGATGAGCGGTTGCAAGCGATCGCTGACCAAGCGCGTACGATCATCGGTGCCCACCAGTCACACGCCAAACTAAGTTTTAATCAAGACTGGGCGCAGTCTCTCAACGCCATCTCTGTGTCGGACAAATATGCACCCAGGCGCGAATCCCCTGAAAAAATTGATGTGACGACGAGCATCTACTCGCTTGTCTGCCAAAGGAACCGCTCGATGCGGATGACGCAAGCCCAGCTAGAGGCACATCCGGCTTGGAAAGAATTTGACAAAACTGTTGATAATCTACCGATCCGAGGCTGGCTAGCTGCACCCCTGACGGGACACAACGGGAAAAATATCGGTTTGATTCAACTGTCGGATAAATACGAGGGTGACTTCACCGAACAAGATGAAGCCATCTTCGTCCAACTGGCACAGATGGCTTCCGTCGCGGTTGAGAATGCACGCCTTTACCGGGAAGCCCAAGAAGCAAACCGCACCAAAGATGAGTTTTTAGCGACCCTTTCCCACGAACTGCGAACGCCTCTCAACGCCATGCTGGGATGGACTCAACTCCTGCGTACCCGGAAATTTGACGCCGCCACTGCCGCCCGCGCCCTGGAAACCATCGACCGCAATACCAGGGCACTGTCTCAATTGATTGAGGATGTCCTAGATGTCTCGCGGATTATTACCGGCAAGTTGCGCCTAAATGTGCGTCCCATCGAACTTGTACCCGTGATTGAGGCGGCTATCGATACGGTGCTACCCGCAGCAGCAGCGAAAAACATTCAAATTGACTCTAGATGCGATCGCTCAGTCGGACTCATTTTGGGCGATTCCGCTCGTTTGCAGCAAGTCGTCTGGAATCTGCTTTCTAACGCCGTCAAGTTCACCCCCAAGGGAGGGCGGATCGAGGTACAACTTTCTGTAGCTAGGGGGAATGGGAACGAACCATTCCCGATTCCCAACTATGCCGAAATCAGAGTAACTGACACGGGACAAGGGATTAGTGCCGACTTTCTCCCTTATGTATTTGAACGCTTCCGTCAAGCCGATGGTACAACGACGCGATCGCATGGCGGACTCGGACTTGGACTTGCGATCGTGCGCCACCTCGTAGAATTGCAAGGGGGAACCGTCCGCGCCCAAAGCCCCGGAATTGGCTTAGGCGCAACCTTTATTGTGAATTTACCGCTCCGGAGGGAGGAAGCAGAAAACCGGAAAGATGAATTAGATTCTCACCTTCCTCCTTCCTCCGCCGACTTCGCTTCCTGTGCCGTAACGCTGGATGGCTTGCGAGTGCTAATTGTGGATGATGAACCCGACGCCCGCGAAGTGCTAACTGCCATCTTGGAGCAATACCACGCCCAAGTCACCGCTGTGACGAGTGCCCGCGAAGCACTGGAAGCCCTCCACCGCTTGCAGCCGGATATCTTGGTGAGCGATATTGGGATGCCGGAAGAAGATGGCTACGACCTGATTCGTCAAGTCAGGGCGCTGGATATACAAGGTAGAACAATTCCGGCTGTAGCGCTGAGTGCCTACGCCAGAGCTGAAGACCGTATCAAGGCGCTCCAAGCAGGTTTCCAGGTACACATTTCTAAGCCAGTCAACCCCGTGGAGATAGCGACAGCGATCGCTAACCTCACCGGACGCACCCAATCTTGAATGGTGGTAAGGAAAAGCCATTGGTTCAAGAAAAAAAACAATCATCGCTAGTGGTAAGTGATATCTTTAGTGGCAAAAGCGATCGCTCAGTTGCGCCACAATAATGCCTATTTCTCTGAGGTCTAAGCGTTTTTCCGCAGCACTGGTGACAGTTCTTGTCTCTGTCTCCATGTCTTGGTGCGACAAAGCACCCGCAGCATTTATACAGCCTCTGCGAAGCAAACGGGGGATGGTTGTCTCTGCTCACCGACTGGCAAGTGATGCCGGGTTGAGTATGTTACGTAAGGGAGGCAATGCAGTCGATGCAGCCGTGGCAACTGCTTTTGCCATTTCCGTTGTCGAGCCTTTTTCGGCTGGGATCGGCGGCGGGGGTTTTGCCCTGGTACGCTTGGAGAAAACTGGCGAAATCAAAGCGCTTGACTTCCGCGAACGCGCCCCCCTGAAGGCAACGCGGGATATGTACCTGGATGCAGCGGGGAAAGTGCGTCCCAATGCCAGTGTCAATGGATATTTGTCAGTAGCAGTGCCCGGAACGGTGGCGGGACTGTATGAACTCCATCGCCAGTATGGCAAACTTCCCTGGAAAGAAACGATCGCACCGGCGATTCGTTTTGCCAACGAAGGCTCTACGATCAACCCTACCTCGCGTTTTGCCCAAGTTGCGGGAAACCGCAAGGATGCCATTCTCAATAATCCCGCAGCCCGACAAATTTTTGCGCCGAACGGCACTTTGTTTGCACCGGGAGAGAAACTGGTACAAAAAGATTTAGCCAAAACCTTACAAGCGATCGCCCTCAATCCTCAAGACTTCTATACTGGCGGCATTGCCCGCGCGATCGCCAGCGATATGGCAAAAAATGGGGGGTTGATTTCCCTTGAAGATTTAAAATCTTACAAAACGACTTGGCGTGCCCCCGTCTGCGGCAATTTCCGCGCTGCTCGGATTTGCTCGATGCCGCCGCCTTCGTCGGGAGGCGTTCACCTGCTGCAAATCTTAAATATTATTGGGGAAACTGACTTAAAATCCAAAGGATGGCACCACCCAGACTCCCTGCATTTGATGGTGGAAGCAATGCGGATTGCTTATGCGGATCGGGCTGTACATTTGGGCGATCCGGATTTTGTGAAAGTTCCGGTTAATGCGTTGATTAATCCGGCATACGCCGCCAAAAGACGCCAGGAAATTAGTCTGGAACGGGCGCGATCTTCCACTGAGGTAAAGGCAGGGAATCAGGAGACGCTACAGGGCTTTGGCAAGCCCAAGGAATCGCAAGATACGTCTCATTTAACGGTAGTCGATGAGGAGCGCAATACTGTCAGCCTCACGTTTACGATTAACTACGGCTTTGGATCGGGTGTGGTGGTGCCGGGAACGGGGATTCTGCTAAATGACGAGATGGACGATTTTGCCGCTGCGCCGGGAGTTCCCAACGTTTTTGGATTAGTGGGCGGTGAAGCGAATGCGATCGCTCCCGGCAAAATTCCCCTCTCCAGTATGACCCCAACGATCGTCACCGAAAATGGCAAGCTGCGGATGGCTGTCGGTGCGCCTGGAGGTAGCACGATCATTACTACCGTGATGCAAGTTGTCCTCAACGTCCTGGAATACGGCAGGGATGCCGGTGCCGCCGTTTCTGCCCCCCGCATCCATCATCAATGGCTTCCTGACAAGCTGAACGTGGAACCTTACGGTTTAGACGCTGCCACGCTTGCAGAACTGAGTCGTCGAGGGCACAAAATCGAAGAGCGATCGCCTTGGGGAAATGCGAACGCGATCGTCGTTACTCCTGATGGCTTATTAGAAGGGGCTGCCGATCCTCGCGGCGAAGGTGCCCCAAGCGGTTATTAGAGAGGGCTGAGGGAAGAGGACTGAGGGCTGAGGACTGAGGACTGAGGACTGAGGGCTGAGAGAAAAAGAGTGAGGGCTGAGGAGTCAGGGAAGAGGGCTCAGGGAAGAGGATTGATTTCAACCGCCCTCAGCTAGATGTGAGAAGCTTTCCTTAAAGAGCGGGAGTGTCAATTGTTATTGCCCAAAAATTGCACTAAAGGTTGAAAAGTTGAGACGAGTTCGGGACGACTCACGACTAAAGTCGGGAAAGAAATACTGCCATAATTTACTCCTTTTTGCAAAGGAAACACGGGTTTTGAATTTAGCGGTATCCAAACCCCACCCGCCGCCTGCAAAATTGCCCAGACTGCTGCAATATCCCAAACTTTGGGGGTAGATTCAACCCCGCCCAAGCTGGTACCGGAAGCAACTGCCAGGAAATTGTAGGTAGTGACGCCCAGCATCCGGATTTTGCAGGGGAAAGGTTTCTGCAAAATAGAGGTACTTCTGGCACACACGCAGAAGAAGTGACTATTACTCGGAGCATCTGGACTAGTGTGAATCGGGCGATTATTTAAAAAAGCACCATTGTCACCACCTTCACCGTGCCAAAAACCGTGAAAAGATTGTCTGGTGGGGGGAAAATACACGTACCCGAATACCGGAGTGCCTTGATAAAGCAACCCCATTGAAATTCCCCAAATCGGGATTCCCCGCGTAAAATTGGTGGTGCCATCAACCGGATCGATCACCCAGCACCATTCGGAACCGAAAAAAGTATGTTCTGCCTCTTCGCTTAAAACATCGTGAGTCGGGAATGTGCGAGCGATCGCTTCTCGAATTTCTCGATCCGCCCACTTATCTGCCTGCGTTACCAAACTCCCATCTGCTTTATGTTCTGCCTGGATCTGTCCAAAATCTTGCAGCAGTTGCTCACCGAGTCTAACAGTCGTCTCTTGTGCAAAGCTGAGAACCTTCTCCCAAAAATCTGTCATCTGCGTTCGTGGTTCGGGGTTGATGGCTAATGGCAATACAATTCACCATTAGCGATGATCTATTCGCAATTCGTTAGTCTAATTCACCTTCCAGGACAGTTGCGATCGCATTTTTGGCATCTGTGCGAAATTCTGACACATTTACTCGACTGAGGAACCAAACCGCTAGCACCATCCCCACGGATTGCAGCGCAAAGACCAATCCATAAGAAAGTACCGGGTTTGCAAATAGCTTTTTCCCCACATCCAAAACAGCACCCCCTGTCACGGTTGCCAGTGCCCGTGCCATTGCCTGCGCCAATCCCCAAGCACCGATAAACGTACCTGCCGTTTCCGCTGCTGTCAGATCCAGCATTAAGCTAATCGCGCCGGTGGTTGTGACACCAGAGGCAAGACCAAACAAGAATAACGCACCCTGCAATAACTTTTGATTTTGGCTAAATCCTGACAGGATAATCAACACGAAACAAGCGGCTACTAACAGACAGCCTAGCTTAGCTGTTTTTTGCTTACCTAGGCGCGGCACAATCAAGAAACCAGTGCTGCTAATTCCAATCAGCGTTCCCAATCCCCAGTAAGCATTCAGCTTGGTTGTTTCCGAAACTTGCATTCCGAAAACTTCGCCCCCATAAGGTTCTAAGACTGCTTCCTGCATAAACAAACTAATCGTCATTACCAGCAAAAACGTGAAAAAGATTCCCGTTTGCCGGTTAGCGGTTAACACTCGCAATGCCTTACCCAAGGTAATGCTATCTTCTCGCTCGACTAAAGTGGAACGAGAGGTATAGCGCGAATATTTTTTCTCAACGCCCACCGTCGCCAGCAATGCCAGACCCACCACGGTCGCCGGTACAATTACAAACAAGCGGTCGATCGAGGCTTGCAATGCTGATAGGGGTGCGTCTGTGCCGACTTGCTTGAGCAAACTGCTGCCAAGAATTGCCCCGATAACAATTCCCACCATCAGCATAG